>NZ_QKSX01000007.1:0-190121 GCF_003234305.1 Curtobacterium sp. MCLR17_055 | reverse complement strand
GGGGTGCGGGGGTTGCGCATCACGGGACCTCGGCGGTCAGGGGGTCGGACGTCGTCGACGCGGAGCCGACGGCGTAGGTCAGGGTGACGGACCAGGTGCCGCTCGACACCTTCGCCGCGGGGAACGACACCTGCGCGCAGTTCACCGACGAGGCACTCGCCTGTGCGGTGCTCGTGGCGGTGCGCGTGACGCCGTCCTTCGTCGCGGTGAAGGTGCACTTCCCGCTCGTGTCGGTCGTGCCGGAGACCAGGCCACCGGCCTGGAGGGTCTTCGATCCGGTGTCCCAGCCGGCGAACGTGACGACGGACGTGGCCGGGTACTCCGACGGGTCGGTGTCCGGCTGGTTCGTCGCGCCGCTGCCCGGGAACGCACCGGGGGTGTCGTCGTCGGAGGCGCCGGCATCGTCGCCGTCACCGTCGTCGGACCCACCGTCGGTCGGCGTCGAGGCCGTACTGGTGGGAGCCGCGGTCGCCGAGTCGTCGTCCGTCGGGGTGCGCGAGACGGACGCGGACGGCGACGGGGTGGCGTCGTCGCCACCACCGGAACAACCGGCCAAGAGGAGACTGAGGGCACCGACCACCGCGAACGCAGCGATCGGCCTGGATGCGAGGAGCATGCTGACGGGCCGTCCTGTGGATGTTGACAAGGGTCCGGGTTGCAACAACGGTAACTCGAAAGTGAAGGTTGAGGGTTGGATCGGCCGGAATCACCCCCACTCGGGGTGCACGACGACCGTCGCCCAACCCCGTCCCGCGGGCCCGGTGAGTATGCTGTTCCGGTCCTGCCCCCACGAACGAAGAGACGTATGGTCGACCAAGCCCGCATGACCGCGCTCGCGAAGGAACCCCTCGTCGTGATCGGCGCTCCGACGAGCGCCTTCCGCGGGACCTTCCGTGAGCTGCGCGACGTCTTCCGGCAGCGCGAGATGCTCGGCATGCTCGTCCGACGTGACCTGAAGGCCCGCTACAAGGACTCGGCACTCGGGTTCGTGTGGACGCTCGTGCGCCCGCTGACCCAACTGCTCATCTACTACTTCGTCATCGGCAAGGTCCTCGGCGCCGCCAACGGCATCGACAACTTCGCGATCTACGTCTTCACCGGCCTGACCGCCTACACGCTCTTCAGCGAGATCGTCGCCGGGTCGACCGGGTCGATCGTCGGCAACTCCGGGCTGATCAAGAAGGTCTACGTCCCGCGCGAGGTCTTCCCGCTCGCCAGTGTGGGCGCGGCCCTGGTGAACTTCACCATCCAGTTCGCGATCCTGCTGGCAGCGACGGTCGTCATCGGCGTCTTCCCGTGGCACGAGGGCCTGGTCTACCTGATCCCCTCGCTCGCGGTGATCCTGGTCTACGGCGCGGCCATCGGCCTGGTGCTGTCCGCGCTCAACGTGTACCTGCGCGACGTGCAGTTCGTCATCGACGTCGGCCTGATGGTCCTGCTCTGGGCCTCACCGATCGTCTACTCGTACTCGCGGGTGGTCGCCACCGTGAACGCCGACTGGCTCCTCACCCTCTACACGAACAACCCGCTGACCCTGTCGGTGCTCGGCCTGCAGAACGCGATCTGGCTGCACGACCCGGCAGACGTCACGTACCCGGACCACCTGATGCTGCGGCTGGGGATCGCGTTCGTGATCGGTCTCCTCTGCCTCATCGGTGCGCAGCGGATCTTCTCCCGCCTGCAGGGCAACTTCGCGCAGGAGCTCTAGACCATGGCCATCAGCACCCCCGTCGCCCCGACGACCGCCGGCGAGACCGCCGAGCGTCCCGACGTCATCGTCATCGACCACGTCCGCAAGCGCTTCACGGTCCGCAAGGACAACACCCTGCGCGAGCGCATCGTCACGCTCGGCCGCGCCGGGCGGAAGCACCGCCAGGACTTCTGGGCCCTCGACGACGTCACGGTGTCGATCCAGGCCGGCTCGACCGTCGGGCTCATCGGCCAGAACGGCTCCGGCAAGTCGACCCTGCTCAAGGCCATCGGCGGCATCATCCAGCCGACCTCCGGCACGGTGTCCCGCCGCGGTCGCCTCGCCGCCCTGCTCGAGCTCGGCGCGGGGTTCCACCCCGACCTGTCGGGTCGCGAGAACGTCTACCTCAACGCGAGCCTGCTCGGCCTCAGCCGCAAGCAGACCGACGAGAAGTTCGACGACATCCTGGCGTTCTCGGGCATCGGGGACTTCATCGACACCCAGGTGAAGTTCTACTCATCGGGCATGTACGTGCGGCTCGCGTTCGCCGTCGCCGTGCACACCGACCCCGACGTCCTGCTCGTCGACGAGGTCCTGGCCGTCGGTGACGAGGCCTTCCAGCGCAAGTGCCTCGACCGCATCCGCACCTTCCAGGAGGCCGGCAAGACGATCATCATCGTCACGCACTCCCTCAGCCAGGTGCAGGAGATGTGCGACCGCGTCGTCCTGCTCAACAAGGGCAAGGTGCTGCACGACGGTGACCCCGTCCAGGCCGTGAGCATGTTCCGCGAGGTGCTCGAGGAACGCCGTCAGGGCGAGCTCAGCACCGACGTCGCCGTCGGCCGGGGCAAGGTCATCGGCGCGAGCGTGCGCGTCGACGGCAAGGAGCCCCGCGCCGAGGTCATGCCGGGCGACGACCTCGTCGTGGACATGGAGTTCGAGCACCTGGACGGCATCGCCGACTGGGAGGCCGCGGTCCAGATCAACAACGCCGGTGGCCAGGTCGTCTACGGCACCACCACCGGCATCATGGGCCTCGAACTGCAGCCGCTGCACGGTCGCCGGAAGCTCCGCCTGCGGATCGCCGACACCGCGTTCGGCACCGGCAAGTACTTCATCAACGTGTCGATGATGGACTCGGCCGGGCGCCACCTGCACGACATGCCGGAGTGCGACTCGTTCGAGGTCCCCGGGTTCGAGCACGCCGTGGGCACGGTCTACGCCGAACCCTCGATCGAGGAGCTCGACTGACCCCGGACGACGGCGAAACCGGGACCAGCGCCGACGGCACGCCCCGTGCCGACTCCGCGCCCCGGACCGACGGCACGCTCCGCACCGCGGTCGTCGTCGTCAACTGGAACCGCGCCGACCTGACCACCGCGGCCGTCCGCGCAGTTCTCGACGAGGGCACGGCCGACGACGTCATCGTCGTCGACAACGGGTCGTCCGACGATTCCGTCGCGGTGCTCCGCCGTGCCCTGCCGGACGCCACCGTCATCGCACGCGGCGACAACGGCGGCTTCGCGGCCGGGGCCAACACCGGCATCCGGCACACGGACGCCGACGTCGTCGTGCTCCTGAACAACGACGCCGTGCCCGCACCGGGCTTCGTCGCGGCGCTCCGCGACCACCTGGCGCACGCCGGGCCCGAGGTCGCCGCCGTGACGGGCCGCATCGTGCTCGCCGGACGCTGGACGGGCCTCCCGGCCGGGGTGGAGCCCGCCCCCGGCCAGCGCGTGCTGCGCGACCACGACGGCCGTCGCTGGACGCCGTCGGCGGACGGCGAGGTCCGGCTCAACTCGACCGGCGTCCGTGTCGACCGCGACGGCAACGGGATGGACCGCGACTGGTTCGCGCCCGTCGACCGGGTCGCCGACGTCGACGTCTTCGGGTTCTCCGGCGGCGCGTCCGCGCTCCGCCGAACGGCGCTGGACGACGTCGGCCTGCTCGACGAGTCCCTCTTCATGTACTACGAGGACACCGAGCTCGCCTGGCGGCTGCGCCGCCGCGGATGGCGCGTCGAGCACGCGGCCGACGCGGTCGTCGAGCACGACCACTCGGCGTCGTCCGGCGTGCAGAGCGACCTGTTCGTCTTCCGGAACGCCCGCAACCGCATCGTCGTCGCGCTCTGGCACGCCCCGTGGCCGACCGTCGTGCGGGCGAGCGTCCGCACCCTGGTGCGCGGCCTGCGCGGGCTGGCCTCCGGTCGCACCCGCCGGGAGGCGCGGCTCGTCCTGACGGCGTTCGCGGACGTCGTGGGGACCCTGCCGGTCCACCTCGCGCGCCGGCTGCGCGAGACCCGGCGCGCGTCCGTCCCGCGCCGCAGCGTGGACCCGGGCGCATGAGTGCAGCGGGCTATCCTGGACACTCCCCCGTCGACGGCCCCGGCCACGACGTCCCCGCCCGGAAGGATCCACGCGTGCCGCAGCTCACCGTCCTCGTCGACGGGACCGCGGTACCGCAGGCGCTCGGCGGCGTCGGACGCTACGTCGAGGGGGTCGTGTCCCACCTGACCGACCCGTCGCTCGACGTCCACCTGGTCGTCCGCCCCGTGCACGCTCCGCACTTCGCCGCCGTCGCGCCGCACGCGACCGTGCACACGGCGCCGGGCTGGACCGACTCGGTGCCGCTGCGGTTCCTGTGGGAGCAGACCGGGCTGCCGGCGCTCGGCCGTCGGCTCGGGGCGCAGGTGCTGCACTCGCCGCACTACACGTTCCCGTTCGGCTGGCGCGGCGGGTCCGTCGTCACGCTGCACGACGCCACGTTCTTCTCCAACCCCGAGTGGCACTCGCGCCTGAAGCGCACCTTCTTCACCTGGTGGAGCCGCCGGTCCCTGCGCACCCGACCCGTCGTCATCGTGCCGAGCGCCGCGACCGCGACCGAGGCCGCCCGGGTCGTGACCGGCATCCGCGCTGACGTCCGGGTCGCACCGCTCGGCGTCGACCGCACGGTGTTCCACGAGCCCGACGTCGCCGCGGTCGAGGACGCCCGGATCGCCGCCACCCTGCCCGAGGGTGCCCCGTGGATCGCGTTCCTCGGCACCATCGAGCCGCGGAAGAACGTCACCGCGCTGCTCGACGCCTACGCCTCGGTGCGCGCCGCGCGGGCGGTCACCGCCGGGGCGGACGGCGGCTCGGCTGGTGGCGCCGACGTCCCGTGGCTCGTGCTGTCCGGGGCCCGCGGCTGGGACGAGTCGGCCATCGCGCGGCTCGACGCCCTGCAGCCCACCGACCACGTCATCGAGGCCGGCTACCTGCCACTCGAGGACCTCGCCGGGTTCCTCGGCGGTGCCGAGTTCGTCGTCTACCCGTCCCTCGGCGAGGGCTTCGGGCTGCCCGTGGTCGAGGCCATGGCCTCCGGCGCGTGCGTCCTGACCACCCGGCGGCTGTCCCTGCCCGAGGTCGGCGGTGACGCGGCCGTCTACAGCGAGCCCGACGCGACCGCGCTGGCGTCCGCGATGACGGCGCTGCTGGACGATCCCGCGCTCGTGGCGTCGCACCGTGCGGCGGCCCTGACGCGGGCCTCCTCGTTCACCTGGGACGCCACGGCAGCCGTGCACGTCGAGGCCTACGAATCCGTCGCCGGAGGTGCGCGGTGATCCGGGTCGCGGTGCTGACGGTCACCTACAACACCGGCGAGACCATCCGGCCGTTCCTGGCGAGCGTCGCCGGCGCCTCGAAGGACCCGGTCGCCGTCGTCATCGCGGACAACGGCTCGGCCGACATCGACGCACTCCGGGCGATCGGTGAGTCCTACGGCGCCGTCGTGGTGTCCTCCGGCGGCAACCGCGGCTACGGCGGTGGGATCGACGCGGCCCTGAGCGCCCTCGACGACGTGCTGCCGGACGTCCGCCCGGAGTTCTTGCTCGTCACGAACCCCGACGTCGTGCTCGGCGAGGGCTCGATCGACGAACTCGTGGCCGCCGCCGACCGGTTGCCGTCCGGTGGGTCGTTCGGGCCCCGGATCCTCGACGACCAGGGCGAGACCTATCCGTCCGCCCGGCAGCTCCCCTCGCTACGGACCGGCCTCGGCCACGCGGCGTTCTCGCGGTTCTGGCCGGCGAACCCGTGGAGCCAGCGGTACTGGTCCACCACGAAGGTCGTCGAGCGCGAGGCCGGATGGCTCTCCGGCGCGTGCTTCCTCATCCGGACGTCGCTCTTCCGCGAGCTCGACGGGTTCGACGAGTCGTACTTCATGTACTTCGAGGACGTCGACCTCGGGCAGCGCGTCGGTCGGTCGGGCCGAGCGAACGTGTACGTGCCCTCGGCGGTCGTCACCCACACCGGAGCCCACTCGACGTCGTCCAACCGGCGCCGCATGGAGATCGAGCACCACCGGAGCGCCTACCGGTTCCTGTCGCGGAAGTACCGGGCGTGGTGGCTCTGGCCCCTGCGCGTCGTGCTGCACGCGGGCCTGTCGCTCCGCGCCCGCTGGGTCACGCGCAAGTAGTTCCCGCTCGGTCGGGCTGTCCCGTTCGCGGGCTGTCCCGTTCGCAAGACACCGGTGTTCGCGCGTTGCACCGCGGTCTGCGGGTGTTCCGAGTGCGAACACCGGTGTCTTGCGGGCCCGTTCGCACCCGGCGGCGTCAGGGGCGGCGTGGGTGCAGGCGGGTTCGCTCGGCGCGGGCCGCCGCCAGCAGCACCGCGGCGCGGGCGTCGAAGGAGTGCTCGGCGGCGATGCGCTCGGCCACGGCGGCCCGGTCGGCAGCCGACGGCCACGCGCGCGCCGGTTCGAGCAGGTCGGCCAGCTCGTCCCGGGAGCCCGCGACCGCGAGCGTCGGGACGTCCAGCACGTCGGACAGCCCGGCCACCGGGTCGGTCACGACGACTCCCCCGGACGCCAGCACGTCGAACACCCGGTTCGACACGAAGCCCCCGGCGGCCATGTCGGGCCAGTGGTCGTTGAGCACCACACGCGCTGAGGCGTAGGCCGCCGCGACCTCGGCCCGGGTCAGCGACGGTTCGCCGAGCGACTCCGCGGGGACGACCTCTCCCCAGCCCGGACCGTGCACGCGCAGATCGGCACCGAGCGCGACCGCGTCGGACACGATGGGTCGCGCGGCACCGCGGGTCGAGCCGACGAACACCACGCGGTCGGCATCGGGGCTCGTCGCCGTGCGCGCGCCAGGGTGGAACACGGCCGGCTCGGTCGCCTGCAGCAGGGTCCGGACCGGCACGCCCGCACGCGCAGCGGCTGCGGCTGCCCACACCGGCCCGGCCGCGAAGGCCGCGTCGAACGACCGCAGTTCCGTGTCGGCGACGTCGTCGGGGTGGCTGATCACCCAGAGCAGGTTCACCGACGCCGGGTTCGGCGGCACCCGGTCGAGGCCCCGGATCACCAGCGTGACGTCGTCCGAAGCGTCGTCGGCCCGCACGTGGGCGTCGCGTCGGTCGATCCGGACGCGCTGCCCCAGCCGCTCGAGTGCCCCGGCGAGCTCGGCGGCGAAGTGCACGTCGCCCCAGCCGTCACCCTCTGGCCCGGCGGGCGCAGCGATCTTGAGCGACCAGGTGAGCTGTTCGGCGTCACCGCCGGTCACGCGCGCGGCCGGGGCCACCGGCCGGGCACCCCAGGGCGGCAGCGGCGGTCCGGCGACGACACCGTCGCCCTCGGACGCGCGGTCGCGCCAGGTGGCGAACGCGTCGACGGTGGCGGCGTCGACGGTGCGGCCGGCCTCGACCGAGCGGGTCGCCTCGCCGACGACGCGCACCGCTCCGCCGTGGGCATCGGCGACCGCGCGGCTCCAGGCCGTCAGGGTCATGCGTTCGTCCGGGAGGCACGGTGCCGGCACCAGCGCCGCCCCCGGCACCGAGAGCACCGGCTGGTCCGCCGCGAAGACGGTGTCGACGTCGGTCACGGTGTCGGCGCGGTCGTCCGACCACGGCAGGGCACCGGGGCGCAGCAGCCGGGCACCGGAGCGGAGCGTGCCGTCCGGCAACCGGACCCGGGCCTGCGCGACCGAGCCCGCCGCAGCGAGGGCGTGCAGCGCCGGCACGTCGACCGACACCGAGGTGTCGACCACCACGAGCGTCCGGCCCGCACCGGCTGCGACCCCGGTGTTGATCGCCGAGCCGAGGCCGTCGACGGGTTCCGGTCGGACCCACGGCAGGCGACGGCCGAACGGGTCGACCGGCGAGGCGTCCGCGACGTAGCTCACGGCGCGGACGTCGACCCCACGACCGAAGGCATCACGGGCGACCGACACGAGCCGGGCGACCTCGGCGTGCCGGTCCGAACGGGTCGTGACGAGCACCGTGACGTCCTGGTCGAGCCGCGGCAGCGGGTCCGGGAACCCGGTCACGGGAACGACGGACGCCGCCGTCGCGGACGCGGGACGGGCCTCCTGGCCGGGGTGGCCGGGGTGGCCGGGGTGGCCGGAGACCGTCGCATCCGGACGGCGGCGTCGACCGAACCAACCAGGGGCGGGGGTCACGTGCGGAGCTAGACGCCGAGGAGTCGCTGCAGGTAGACGCCGTAGCCGCCCTTGACCAGCGGCGCGGCGAGCTCGGCGAGCTGCGCGTCGTCGATCCAGCCGTTCCGCCAGGCGATCTCCTCGATGCAGCCGATCTTGAAGCCCTGACGGTCCTCGATGACCTTCACGTACTCCGACGCCTGCATCATCGACTCGAACGTGCCGGTGTCGAGCCACGCGGTGCCGCGGTCGAGGACCTGGACGCCGAGCTCGCCGGCCTCGAGGTAGCGCTCGTTGACCGTGGAGATCTCGAGCTCGCCGCGGGCGCTCGGCTCGATCGTCTTCGCGATCTCGATGACCTTGTTGTCGTAGAAGTACAGGCCGGGGACGGCGTAGTTCGACTTCGGCTCGGCCGGCTTCTCCTCGATGGAGACGGCGGTGAAGTCGTCGTCGAACTCCACGACGCCGTACGCCTTCGGGTCGGCCACGTGGTACGCGAAGATCGTCGCACCCTGGACGTCGGTGTTCTTCCGGAGGTTCGTGCCGAGGCCGGTGCCGTGGAAGATGTTGTCACCGAGGACGAGGGCGACGCTGTCGTCGCCGATGAACTCCTCACCGATGACGAAGGCCTGCGCCAGACCGTCCGGGGACGGCTGCACGGCGTACTCGATCTCCATGCCGAGCGCCGAGCCGTCGCCGAGCAGGGCCCGGAACTGGTCGTTGTACTCCGGCGTCGTGATGACCAACACCTCTCGGACGCCCGCCATCATCAGGGTCGACAGGGGGTAGTAGACCATCGGCTTGTCGTAGATCGGCATGAGCTGCTTGCTGATGCCCTTGGTGATCGGCCAGAGGCGCGTGCCGGAACCGCCGGCGAGGATGATGCCCTTCATCGGTGTCCCGTCCCTTACTTCTTCGTCCGGAGCGACTCGGTGTACGCGACGCACTCCTCGTACGTCGGCAGCAGGCCCTGTGCCGCGGCTTCCTCGAGGGTGGGGGCGCTGGTGTCCTTCTCGGACAGCACCAGCTCGCCGAGGCCCTCGGGCAGGTCGAGCCCGACCGTCGGGTCGAGGATCGTGATCCCCTTCTCACGCTCGGGGTTGTAGTGCGCGCTGACCAGGTAGTTCACGGTCGACTGGTCCTCGAGCGCGACGATCGCGTGGCCGAGCCCCTCCGACAGGTAGACGGCCTTGCGGTCGACGTCGTCGATCCGGACGGAGTCCCACTGGCCGAACGTCGGGGACCCGACGCGGATGTCGACGATGTAGTCGATGAACGCCCCACGCACGGCGGTGACGTACTTCGCCTGGCTCGGTGCCACGAGGGCGTAGTGGATCCCGCGGGCGACACCGGCCGCGGAGATCGACATGTTCACCTGGCGGAGGTCGAGCGGGTGACCGACGGTCTCCTCGAGCACGTCGGCGCGGTACGCCTCGAGGAATGCTCCTCGTGCGTCGCCGTGCTGGACGGGCGTGAACTCCCACGCGCCAGGGATCTTCAGTTCGCGGATCTGCACCGGGGAAGCCTAGCAAGCCGTGAGTTCGCATAGGCTGTCCTGGTTCTGTGCCCCGCGCCCCGCGCGCTGCGACTCCCGAAACGAGACCAAGCGAGCCCGTGAAGCTATTCGTCCAGATCCCCTGCCTCAACGAGGAGAACACCCTCGCCAGCGTCATCGACTCCATCCCGCGGGAGATCGACGGCATCGACGAGATCGAGATCCTGGTGATCAACGACGGCAGCACCGACCGCACCGTCGAGGTCGCCAAGGAGCACGGCGTCAAGCACTTCGTCCACCACACCACGAACATGGGTCTCGCCCGTTCGTTCCGTGACGGCGTCGACTACGCGCTGCTGCACGGTGCGGACATCGTCGTGAACACCGACGGGGACAACCAGTACCCGCAGGCGCAGATCGCCGAGCTCGTGCAGCCGATCCTCCGGAAGGAAGCCGAGATCGTCATCGGCGACCGGCAGACGCGCACCATCGAGCACTTCTCCGGCTTCAAGAAGATCATGCAGCGCTTCGGCTCGTGGGTCGCCAGCCGCGCTGCCGGGCTCGACCTGCCCGACGCGGCGAGCGGGTTCCGCGCGTACTCGAAGTACTCGCTCATCCGCCTGAACATCGTGACGCGCTTCAGCTACTGCATGGAGACCATCGTGCAGGCCGGCTACAAGCGCCTGGCGATCGCGTCGGTGCCGATCACGACGAACCCGAAGACCCGCGAGTCGCGGCTCTTCAACAACATCTTCCAGCACATGTTCGAGTCCGGCTCGGCGATCGCCCGCGTCTACCTGATGTACCGGCCGATGGCCCTGTTCCTCTGGGTCGCCGCGGTGCTCGGTGCGCTCGGGCTCTGGCCGCTCATCCGCTACCTGGTGCTCCTGGCGATGCAGACCGGCGGCAACCACCTGCAGTCGATCATCCTCGGTGTCGTCCTGCTCATCACGGCGCTCCTCTCCATAGTCATCGGCGTCGTGGCCGACCTCACCCGCCTCAACCGCACGCTGGCCGAGGAGCAGCTCGACCTGCAGAAACTGCAGCGGTATGGCGACTGACACGGCCCCGGCCGTGTCGCGCTCCGACGTCCGACCCGCGGTCGGGCGGCGCGAGCGCATCCTCGTGATCGCGTTGACGGTGGCCTTCGCCGCCGTCCTCGCGGTCTGGGCCGTCGTCACCACGACGTACAAGGCCCCGGACGAGCCGACCCACGTCGACGCCGTGCTGCACCTGGCGATCGGTGACGGCTGGCCGGCGCCCGGCGCGATGCACTACCTCAACGCGGTGCACGACACCCAGATCAGCAACATGCGGCAGTCGACCGACGTGAACCAGACGTGGGGCGAGCTGCTCCGCGAGTTCCCGGGCGTGCACCCGACGAGCATCGACCAGATGTCGCAGCATCCCGCCACGTACTACGCCCTGGCCGCCGGGGTCCTGCAGCTGGTGCACTTCGAGGACCTCCGCTGGGACCTCGCCGTCATGGTGCTGCGACTGTTCGACGCCCTGCTCGTCCTGCCGCTGCCGTTCCTGGCGTGGGCGACCGTGCGTCGGCTGACGCGGTCACCACGGGCCGCCCTGGTCGGCGGTGCCGCGGTGTTCGCCCTGCCCGAGGTCGCCTCGATCGGCACCTCGGTCACGAACGACGCGCTCATGCTGCCGCTGGCCGGGGCGCTCGTGTACTTCGTGGTGCGGCTGCTCACCGGCGACCTGCGGGTGCGCACGACCATCTGGATCGGGCTGCTGCTCGGCGCGACGCTGCTCGTCAAGGGCACCGCGCTGCCCGCGATCCCGTTCGTGGGCATCGCCGTGATGGCCGCCGGCTGCACCCGGGCGACCGTCTGGCGGAACGCGCTCCGGACGCTGTGGACCCTGGGGCTCGCCGCCGTCGTCGGTGGCTGGTGGTGGCTGCGCAACATCCTCGTGTACCGCGACATCCAGCCGGACGGCATGGCCGGCGCACGTCCGCCGATGCCGTTCCCGGCCGGCACCGCCGCCAGCCCCGAGGTGTTCCTCCGCGACTACTGGAACGGCGTCACGCGCACCTTCTGGGGCAGCGTCGGCGGTCTCACCCAGTTCCAGCTCGCCCAGGTCCTGATCGACGGGCTGACCATCGCGTCGATCGTCGGCATCGTCGTCTGGGGCTTCCGCCGCGGCCCGTCGCTCCGCCCGGCGATCGTGCTGGCGTCGTTCCCCGTCATCCTCATCGCCCTGCACCTGCAGAGCGGGTGGGGCGGGTACGTCCGGAGCACCATCGTCGCCGGCACCCAGGGGCGCTACTACTACCCCACGCTCATCGCCCTCATCGCCCTGAGCGCCCTCGCCTGGCGCCGGGTCACCGTGACGGCAGCCGGCACCACCCGACTCGCCGTCGGGATGTCGATCGCGGCGATGGCCATCGCGCTGTACGGCGTCGTCTACGCGCTGCGGGCCTTCGGGCGCGACGCCGCCTTCTGGGTCGACGAGTTCGCGGTCGGCCGGTTCGACCGCTACGGCATGGTCCCCGCCGGCACGAACTTCACCCTCGTCGCCGTCGCCGCGGTCGCACTGACCGTCACCGCCGTGCTGCTCGTCCGGTTCATGCGCCGTCCAGAGGTCCCCGCGTGAGCGCCCCGCGACCGCTCGTCGGCCGGCACGAGTGGGTCCTGCTCGGCACCGTGACGCTGGCCTGGCTCGCCTTCCTGCTGACCTTCGCCCTCGTCACCCCGGCCTTCGGGGCACCCGACGAGCCCGCACACGTCGACGCCGCGTTCCGCCTGGCACTCGGACTCGGCTGGCCGCACGGCGGCGAGATGCACTACCTCGCCGCCGTGCGCCAGATCGTCGAGCACCCGGCACCGGCCGTCGACCGCCCCACGGTCGACGCGCTGCTGGCGGCCGTGCCCGGGGACTCCCCCGCGATCGACCCGATGTCCCAGAACCCGCCGACGTACTGGTTGGTGGCCGCCGGGATCCTGCGCGTCATCCGGTTCGGCTCGCACGACTGGGCGACCTCGGTGCTCGTGCTCCGCGTGTTCGACGTGCTGCTCGTCACCGCGCTGCCGGTCCTGGTCTGGGCGACGGTCCGTCGGGTGACCCGCTCGCCCCGCACCGCACTCGTCGCCCCGGTCCTGCTCTTCGCCGTCCCGCAGCTGGCGCAGGTCACCTCCGGCGTCACGGTGTGGGCACCGGTCGTCCTGCTCGGCGCCGTGCTCGTCTGGCTGAGCGCACGCGTGCTGACCGGCGACCGTTCGTGGTGGACCACCGCCGGGCTCGCCGTCGCCGTCACCGGACTGGCGGCCCTGAACGCGCTGGGGCTCCTGGCGATCCCGTTCGTCGTCCTCGTGTCCGCCCTGGCACCGGGCCGGACGTGGGGCCGCCGGGGCCTGCACGCCGGCGTGGTCGTCCTCGCTGCCGTCGCCGTGTCCGGCTGGTGGTGGGTGCGGACGCTGCTCGTGAGCGGGACGCTCCTGCCCGACGCCCTGCGCGCCGTCACGACCGTACAGCCGTACCCGGCGGGCGGTGCGAACCCCGGGGCGTTCGCCGGGCGCCAGTGGGACGGCCTGACCGCCTCGTTCTTCGGCGCACTCGGTGCGAACCAGTGGCCGTTGCCGGCGATGGTCATCGACACGCTCGCGGTCGTCGGACTGGCCGTCATCGCGTGGTCGTACGCCCGCCGGGCTCCGGGTCGCCGGGTGACCACGATCCTGCTCGTCTGGCCGACGGTCGTCCTCGTCGCCACCCTCGCCTACAACTGGCGGAACTACCTCGGCACGCACCAGGGCAACGGGCTGCAGGGCCGGTTCCTGTTCGTCGCGGTCGTCGCGCTCGTGCTCGCACAGGCGGTCGCGTGGCACGCCCTCGTCGTCCGTCCGGAGCTCCGCCGACGCCTCGCCCGGTTGGCGGTCGTCGGTTCGCTCGCGATCGGCGCGTACGGCATCGGCCTGACCTACCGCGGCGGGTGGGAGAACACGCAGTTCCGCATCACGCCCGGCGGGATCTCCGCGATGGCCGGCGGCGCACTCGCCGGACCGTTCGCGATCCTGCTGGTCGCCATCGTGTTCGCGGCCGCCGCAGTCGCGACCGTCGTCCTGGTGTGGCGCACCTCCGCCGACCCCACCAGCGGCCCGCTAGAATCGCCGCCGACCCACGAACCGACCGTCAGGAAAGAGAACTCGTGAAGATCCTCGTCACCGGAGGAGCCGGCTTCATCGGCTCGAACTTCGTCCGCCGCACGCTGGAGGACGCGTACCCCGGCCTCGAGGGCGCCGAGGTCGTCGTCTACGACGCACTGACCTACTCCGGCAACGAAGCGAACCTCGCCCCGGTCGCCGACTCCCCCCGCTACACCTTCGTGCACGGCGACATCCGCGACGCCGCGAAGCTCGACGAGGTCGTCCCGACCGTCGACGCCATCGTGCACTTCGCCGCCGAGTCCCACGTCGACCGCTCGGTCCGCGACTCCGGCATCTTCGTCGAGACCAACGTCGTGGGCACCCAGCGCCTGCTCGACGCCGCGCTCCGCCACGGCACCGAGCGGTTCGTGCACGTCTCCACCGACGAGGTCTACGGCTCCATCAGCGAGGGCTCGTGGGACGAGGAGCGCCCGCTCGAGCCGAACTCGCCGTACTCGGCGTCGAAGGCCGGCAGCGACCTGCTCGCTCGCAGCTACCACCGCACGCACGGGCTGGACCTCTCGATCACGCGCTGCTCGAACAACTACGGGCCGTACCACTTCCCCGAGAAGGTCATCCCGCTCTTCGTCACCAACCTCATCGACGACGTGCACGTGCCGCTGTACGGCGAGGGCAACAACATCCGCGACTGGCTGCACGTCGACGACCACACCCGTGGCATCGCGATGGTCCTGACCCGTGGCCGCGCCGGCGAGATCTACAACATCGGCGGCGGCACCGAGCTGACCAACAAGGAGCTCACGCAGCTGCTGCTCGACGCGACCGGCAAGGACTGGTCGTACGTCGACCGCGTCGCCGACCGTCTCGGCCACGACCTGCGCTACTCGGTCGACATCTCGAAGATCCAGGCCGAGCTCGGCTACGAGCCGCTCGTGCCGTTCGAGCAGGGCCTGGCCGACGTCGTGCAGTGGTACCGCGACAACCGCGCCTGGTGGGAGCCGCTCAAGCAGCGTGCGGCCCTGAGCTGAACCGGCACACCGTGACCAGGTACCTCATCACCGGCGCCGCCGGCATGCTCGGCCAGGACCTCCAGGCCGCACTCGCCGGCCGCGACGTCACCGCGCTGTCGCGGGCGGACCTCGACATCACCGACCCGGCCGCGGTGGACGCCGCCGTCGCCGGGCACGACGTCGTGATCAACTCCGCCGCCTACACGAAGGTCGACGACGCGGAAGACCACGAGGACGACGCCCACGCGGTCAACGCGACGGGGCCGAAGCTCCTGGCCGAGGCCGCGGTCCGCCACGGCGCGAAGCTCGTCACCGTGTCGACCGACTACGTCTTCGACGGCAACGGCACCGCGCCCTACGCCGAGGACGCCCCGACCGACCCGATCAACGCCTACGGCCGCACCAAGGCCGCCGGCGAGGCGTTCGTGCGCGCGATCGCCCCGGACACCTCGTACGTCGTCCGCACCGCGTGGATCTACGGCGCGCACGGGCCGAACTTCGCCGCGACGATGCTCCGGCTCGCGGGATCGCACGACACCGTCAGCGTCGTCACCGACCAGGTCGGCCAGCCGACGTGGACGGGCGACCTCGCCGCGCGGATCGTCGAGCTCGTCGACGGGGACGCCCCCGCGGGCATCTACCACGGGACGAACGCCGGCCAGGGTTCCTGGTTCGACTTCACGCAGGCCATCTACCGCGAACTCGGGCTCGACCCGGAGCGCGTGCTGCCCACCGACAGCGCCGCCTTCGTCCGGCCGGCGCCGCGCCCGGCGTACAGCGTGCTCGGCCACGACGGCTGGTCGCGTGCCGGACTCGCGCCGATGCGCGACTGGCGCGACGCGTTGCACGCTGCGGTCGCGGCGGGTGCGCTGACCGCGTAGGCACGGCTCTCGACCGGGAGGCGCGGGTCGGGTTCCGCACACCGCGGACCCGACCCGCGCCTCCTGTCCGACCACCGACCGCGCCCAGGGGGCGCCGGGACCACCCTGGTAGTGTCGGGCAGCCGAGCGCGGGGCCGGCCCTCGGCCCCCTGACCACGGGTCCACGAACCACGACGAGGAGCACAGCACCATGACCACCCTCCACGTCATCGTCGACCAGATCGTCGCGCCCGTGCCGGGCGGCATCGGGCGCTACGCCGAGGAGCTCGCGCGACACCTCGTCGAGCACTCGCCGAGCGGCTGCGAGGTCGCGGGTGTGGTCTCCGCCGTCGGGTCCGACGAGATGGCGCACCTGCGCACGCTCCTGCCCGGACTGTCCGACCTGCAGCGACTGCCGCTGCCACGTCGTGAGCTGTCGCTCGCCTGGCAGGGCGGGTTCGTGGGCGGCATCGCGAAGGGCATGGTGCACGCGCCGAGCGTGCTCGCACCACTGGTCAAGCACGACCGTTTCCAGGACCCGGGCCGGCAGACCGTGGTGACCGTGCACGACGTGGTGCCGTGGACCAACCCCGAGACCCTCACACCGCGCGGCGTCCACTTCCACAAGGCGATGGTGAAGCGGGCGTGGAAGCACGCCGACGCCGTCGTGGTGCCGACCCATGCCGTGGCGGGGGCGCTGAACGAGATCCACCGGTTCGACGACCGGCTCCGCGTGATCGGCGGCGCCCCGAGCGGACGCCTCCGCCTGCCCGTCGACGCCGACCTGCGCGCCGAGCGCCTCGGCTTGCCCGACCGCTACGTGCTCGCGGTCGGCACGCTCGAGCCGCGCAAGGCTCTCGCGTCCCTGATCGAGGCGATGGCCCACCCGGACGCCCCCAGCGACGTGCCCCTCGTCATCTCCGGCCCGGACGGCTGGGGCGACGTCGACGTGTACGGCACCGCGGAGCGCGCGGGCCTGTCGCGCGACCGGGTGAAGGTCCTCGGCCGCATCGACGACGCGGACCTCGCGGTCGTCTACGACCGTGCGACGGTGTTCGTGTTCCCCAGCCTCGCCGAGGGCTTCGGCCTGCCCGTGATCGAGGCGATGAGCTTCGGCACCCCGGTGATCCACTCCGACGACCCCGCCGTGGCAGAGGTCGCGTCGGACGCCGGCGTCACCGTCGCGCGGTCACCGCGGGAGTCCTACTCCGCACGGCTTGCACAGGCCGTCTACCAGGTCGTGAACGACCCGCAACTGTCCAGCCGGCTGGCCGTGGCAGGGCCGGACCGTGCACGCATGTACGACTGGTCCGACTCCGCCGCGGAGACCTGGCAGCTGCACGCCGACCTCTGACGGCCGGAGCGCGTCAGCCCTTGTACGTGTAGGTGCTGACCCAGTCGATGTACAGGTGCCCCGCGTCGCCCCAGTCGCCCACCTGGAACATGTAGCGGTGTGCGGTCTTCGGCACGTCGTAGGTGATCGTCTTGATCACCTTGCCGTCGAGGCGGTAGCGCACGGACTTCCCGGGGATCCACTCGATCGAGTACGTGTGCCACGAACGCCACGAGACGCCGGTGCTCAGGCTCGTCGCGTTGGCCTCCTGGCCCGCGATCATCGAGTGGTGGTGCAGCATCGGCTGCTGGTCGAAGTTGGCCTCGGGGTAGTCGATCTCCCCGTCGGCCCAGCGGTCGGACGACGGCCAGAGCATGAATGCTGCGCCGTTGCCGGCACCGCCCGTGGCCTTGGCGCGGACGATGAACTTGCCGCCCTTGTGGCCCCAGGCTCCCGTCGGCGTGCCGAAGGTGCCGGCGGCGCCGTGCTTGCCGTCGAGCTTGACGTCCATGTACCCGTTGTGCGAGCTGATCTGCGAACCCGAGTAGTACATGCCGCCGGTCCCGTCCGGGTACGGCTGCCACGAGTTGGCGTACTTCTTGGCGAAGGCGCCCTTCGCACTGGCCGCGGTGCTGAACTGCTCGCGGAAGGTCTGCTTGAAGTTCCCGACGTCGCCGAGCGGCGCCGAGCTGGCGGTCGCTGCGGTCCCCTGACCGAGCGGTCCGGCGACGAGTGCTGCTCCGAGGAGCACGACGGCGAGTGCGGCCCTCCTGGTGGTGCGCTTCTGCATGAGGTCGGTCACTCCCTGACGTGACTGTTCGCACCCGTTCCCGTGGGTGCCGGGCGGCCGGATCTCGGCTACCCGGCGTTCACGGTAGTTGCTGTCCACAATCTGCGCCTGGGGGTTGACACTTCAGCGCACCCCCAGTAAACGGGGCTTGCGCGAGGATCAGCCGTCGGGCAAGAAGTCCTGGTCAGTGCGCGTGGCGTGGCGTCGGCATCGGTCGGATCAGCCGAGCGCCGACGTCGGGTGGTGGGGTCAGGGCCGTGCGCGACGGCGTCGAGCGACCACGGCGACCACGACGGCGGCCACCACGGCGAGGACAGCGACGACCGCTGCGGCCTCGGCGACGTGGAGCGCCGCGAACCACGAGTCGAACTGCGACTTCGTCGCCACGACGTCCGGGCCCGCGCCGCGGAACCACCCCGCCACGGGGTTCACCGGACCGGCCGCGCCCGCAGCGACCACGCAGACCACCGCGGCGACCACGGCGACCGCGGAGAGGACGAGGACGGGGACGGCGCGGCGCATCCCGCTACCGTAGCGCGGCTCGGACCCCGCAGCGGCGGCCTCAGAGCGAGTCGCGGAGGCGCGCCGCCTTCTCCTCGACCAGGCGCTCGAGCCCGTCGGCGTACTCGGTCAGGCGAGCGGCGACGGCCGGCTCCGAGGAACCGATGATGCGCGCGGCCAGCAGACCGGCGTTGGCGGCACCGTTGATCGCCATCGTCGCGACCGGGATCCCCGCCGGCATCTGCACGATGGAGAGCAGCGAGTCGAGGCCGTCGAGACGCGCGAGCTGCACCGGGACGCCGATCACCGGGAGCGTCGTCATCGAGGCGACCATGCCCGGCAGGTGTGCCGCGCCACCGGCCCCGGCGATGACGACCCGGATGCCACGGTCGGCGGCGCCGCGGGCGAAGCGGGTCATCTTGTCCGGGGTGCGGTGCGCCGACACGACGTCCGCCTCGAACGGGATGCCGAGTTCGGTGAGGATGTCCGCCGCGGCCCGCATGGTCGGCCAGTCGGAGTCCGACCCCATGATGATCGAGACGAGCGGCTGTGCGGGTGCGGCGGTGTCGGTCACGCGACGAGCCTAGCCGAGCAGCACGCGTCGCCAGGTGTCGCCGTCTCGGCCGATCGTGCGGTCCTCGGCGACCCAGCGGGCCGCCCCCTCGTCCACCCGGCCACGTTCGACGGCGGTCCGGACGGCGTCCCGCCACGCCGACACGTCGTCCGGCACGGCCACGGCCCCGTGGGCCCGTGCGACGGCGTAGGACGGACGGTCGGACACCACGGCGGGCAGCCCGAGCGCGGTGTACTCGAGGAACTTCAGGTCGCTCTTCGCGCGGTTGAACTCCTCGTCACGGAGCGGTGCGACGCCCGCCCGCCAGCGCTCCCGGTGCGCCACGAGCCATCGGGAGAACGCCGGGTAGTGCCCGTCGGGCACCTCGACCCGGCGGAACCAGTCGGCACCGCCCTCGTCGGTCACCCCGATGACCTCGAGCCGGATCGGGGTGCCGTCGGCGGTGGTGAGGTCGGCGAAGACGTCACGCAGGAGCTCGAGGTCGGCGGCGTGGGTGAGCGTGCCCATGTACAGCACCCGGTGCTCCCCCGCGGGCCGCTCGTCGTCGTCCGCGGTGGGGCCGGCAGTCCAGATCGTCGGGTCGAGGGCGTTCGGCACGACGACGACGTCCCGCGCCACCGGACGGACCACGTCGGCGAGTTCGGGCGTGCTCACGACGACGGTGTCGGCACCGCGCACCAGGGCGTCGATCGAGGCGAGCCGGTCGGGGTCGTACTCGGCGCGGGCCAAGCGGGCGCGTCCGGACTCGGTGAAGAAGTCGTCGTCGACCTCGGCCACGACGCGGATGCCCCGGGAGGCGGCTGCTGCCAGGAAGGGCTGCACGTCGGCACGGGGAAGGATGTCCCGCTGCACCAGGAGTGCGGCGTAGGGCGCCTGGTCGGAGCCGTCGACGAACGCCGCCGGGTCCACCTGGCGTACCTCGGCGGTGCCGCTCGCAGCCAGGTGCTCGGTGCGGCGGACGACACGGACGTGTGCCGAGGCCGGGTGGGCGCCGCCACCGCCCGCGACGACGTACCCGAGGACGGGCAGGGGCGCCGGCTGTGGCGGGGCACCTGCGACGGCGCGGCGCAGGCGTCCGGCGGCCCGGCGGACGAGATCACGCGGCATGCGCCCATCCTCTCGCACCTGGCACCTCGCACCGCACGGCGAACGCCGCACGGCGGACGCCGCACGGTGGACGCCCCCTCAGCGCACCGTCACCGTCCGGCACGGCGACGCCCTGCGGTCCGCGCCGCTCCCGGTGTTGTGGACGATCGCGCAGACGGTGTGCTTGCCGACCGCCGCCCGGACGGTGCCCGCGAAGCCGTGCGACCCACCGGAGCCCCAGGTCGCGTCCACGTCGGCGCGCTTCCGACCGGCGTCCAGCGACGTCACCCGCTTGCCGTCGACGGTGATCGCCACCCGGCTCGCCGAGGCCACCGCGTCGCCGTCGAACGCCCAGCCGCGCACCGCGATGCCCCGGGTCACGGCCTTCGCGGACTCCAGTTCGGCGTACGGGTCGTGCCGGTAGGCGCGGACGGTCGAGCAACCGAGCGGCGTGTCCGACCCCGCGCCGATGTTCACCGCGGTGACGCAGACGCGGCGAGCGCCTGCCGCGGTGGGCACCACGACGTCGAAGCCGTGGGTCGCGCCGACCCCGGAGCGTGCGTCGACGTCCGGCCGGTCGAGCCCGGCGGTGGTGACGCCGGCGGGGACACCGTCGACGGTGGCACGGACCCGCACGGGCTGCGTGGGGTCGTCCTCGTCGTAGGCCCACCCGGACACGCGGACGCCGCCGCCGGTGCCGGCGACGGCCTCGAGCGTGCCACGGGGGGTCAGGTCGGCGGCGGGCACACCCAGGCGTGCGTTCGCGACGAGGGCCTGTGCGTAGGTCGAGAACCACTTGCCGGCGGCCGGCGCCCCGTTGCAGGTGCCGTCGCTCGCGCCGGGGGTCTTGACCCACAGCAGGGCGTCGAGCGCCGTGCCGTCGGACACCACCCGGGGCGAGGTGCCGAGCCCGGCCCCCGGTCCGTTGCACCAGGTGCCGCGCCAGCCCTGCCCGTTGCGCGAGGTGTCGATCACGTAGTGCGAGCCCCCGGTGGCGACGGACACCTTCTGTGCGTACGCCTGCTCCTGGGCGGTCGGGTAGTAGTTCGCGACGTTGGTGAAGAACCCGCGGGCCTGCTGGACGCCCGCGCTGTTCAGCCGCGACGCCATCAGCGCGGGCTGCACCCAGTTCGAGTTGCCGGCGTCCAGGTAGGCGGGGACCCCGGCGGCGGTCAGCCCGGCGACGGTGCGGGACAGGATCCGGTAGCGCTGCTCGTCGAGCGCGGTGCTGCACTTGGCGTTGCTGAGCATCGCGAGCGAGTCCGGTTCGACGATGACGGCTGCGCGGTGGCCCGCCAGCGCCGCGGTGACCTGGTCGACCCAGGCGTCGTAGGACCCCTCGTCGAAGCCGCCGGCGGAGTACCCGCCGCAGTCACGGTCGGGGATCGCGTAGAGCACGAACACGGGGATGGTGCCGGACTGTTCGGCACCGGTGAGGGCGGTGCTGATGGTCTTGGTCAGCTGCGTCCCCTGGCTCCAGTCGCCGAGCCAGGTCGCGACGGGGTACCCGGCGATGGTCTTCGCCGCCGCGGCCCCGGCCGGGTCGGTGGCGGCCAGGGCGGCCTGCGCCTTCGCGGCCTCGCTCGTCGGCGACCGGTACGGCCCGGCGCCGTAGAGCGACGCGGACGTGGCCGAGCGGATGGTCGAGGCCGAGGTCGCTGCGGACGCGGTCGCGGTCGGCAGCAGGCCGGCGACGGCTGCGACGAGGGCGATGGCTGCACCGCAGACGGCGGCACGACGCGGACGGCGGCGCATGGGACTCCCTGGACGGTGGGCGCGGACTGTACCAGGGGAACACGCGCTCCCGGCTCCCGCCAGCCTCCCGAGCGGGTGCCACCCGAGGGGGTGTCCGCAGAGCGGCCGACAAGTGTGTCCCGCACCTGCGACGGACGGGAGGCCCGTGACGGCGTCGCCACGGGCCTCCCGTCCGTCATCCGGTCACGTCGAGGACGCCACCCGGTGTCGCGGACACCGGCTCAGTCGTCGAAGTGCGCCGCGGCCGCGCGGGCGCGGTAGACGACGTCGTCGACGTCGTCGCCGAGCACCGTGACGTGCCCGATCTTCCGGCCGGGCCGGGGCGCCTTGCCGTAGAAGTGGTACTTCGCCTCGGGGAAGGCGTCGAGCGCTGCGGGGTACCGGGCGGCGAGGTCGCCGTCCGCGGGCCCGCCGAGCACGTTGACCATGACGGACGCGGGGGCGAACGAGCCGGTGGCCCCGAGCGGCAGGTCGAGGACAGCGCGCAGGTGCTGTTCGAACTGGCTCGTGGTGGCGCCGTCGATGGTCCAGTGCCCGGTGTTGTGCGGACGCATCGCGAGCTCGTTGATGAGGATGCGCTCGTCGTCGGTCTGGAACAGCTCGACCGCCAGCACGCCGGTCACACCGAGTTCCTCCGCGATGCGGACGGCGATCGACTCGGTCAGGTCGGCGATCCGGCCGGCGCTGTCCGGGGCCGGTGCGATGACCTCGGCGCAGACCCCGTCGCGCTGCACGGTCTCGACGAGCGGCCAGGCGACGACCTGCCCGGAGGGACGGCGTGCCACGGACTGCGCGAGCTCGCGGGTGAAGGGGACGAGCTCCTCGACCAGGAGGGCCTGGTCGCCGCCGGCCTCGGCCACGGCGATGAACCAGTCGTCGACGTCGGACGCGTCGGAGACGACCCGGACGCCCTTGCCGTCGTACCCGCCCCGCGGCGTCTTGACGACGGCACGGCCACCGTGGTCCGCCAGGAACGCTCGGAGGTCGTCGGGTCCCTGCACGGCGGCCCAGTCGGGCACCGGCAGTCCGAGTTCGCTCAGCCGGCGACGCATGGTGATCTTGTCCTGGGCGACGGCCAGCGCGTCCGGTCCGGGGTGGACCGACACGCCCGCGTCGACCAGGCTGCGCAGGACGTCCTGCGGCACGTGCTCGTGGTCGAAGGTCACGACGTCGACCTGTCGGGCGAACTCGAGCACCGTGGCGGCGTCGTGGTAGTCACCCTCGGCGGTGGCGGCGATCGCGGCGGACATGCCCGGCCCCTCGGCGAGCACCCGGATGTCGATCCCCAGTTCGACCGCGGCCGGCACCATCATCCGTGCCAGCTGTCCCCCACCGATGACCCCGACGCGCAACGCCATGCTGTGTGATCCTTCCGGCGCTCCCACCGTGCGGTGGGAACGCGTTGTCTACAATCGCTGTTCGGGTCGCGCTCTGCACGACCGGTCACAACTCTACGGATCCTGGAGGGCTCGTGCGGCGCCTCATCGCCCAGCTGGCACGCTTCGGCGTCGTCGGTGCCGTCGGCTTCGTCGTGGACACCACGGTGTTCAACGTGCTGCGCATCACCGTCCTGAACCCCGAGGACGTCCACTCGGGGCCGTTCTGGGCGAAGGTCATCTCCACCGTCGTGGCGATCTTCGTGAACTGGATGGGCAACCGGTACTGGACGTTCCGCGAGCAGCGTCGCGCCGTGGCCACCCGCGAGGGCATCGAGTTCGTCGTCGTGTCGCTCGGCGGCATGGTCATCGCGCTCGCCTGCCTCGGGGTGTCGCACTACGCGATGGGGCTCACCTCGGTGCTCGCCGACAACGTCGCGAACATCATCGGGCTCGTGCTCGGCACGGTCTTCCGGTTCTGGCTCTACAAGGTCTGGGTCTACCACCCCGAGCGCACGGCCACGCAGCCGGCCGCCGCGGACGAGTCGGTGTCCGACGGCCCGCGGGTCCCCCACGACGTCTGACCTAGGATCGGTGGGGTGACGGCCGAGACGACCACCACCCCCGCCCCACCCCGCACCGCGCGCTGGGAACGTGTCGCGATCGCGGTGATCACGGCGACCTTCGGGCTCTGGCTGGTGGCGTGGGCGTTGCTCGTCCCGGTGTTCGAGGCCCCCGACGAGACCGCGCACATCGACGCCGCCGTGCACGTCGCCCTCGGTGACGCCTGGGCGGCCCCCGGCGAGCTGCACGTCACCAACGCCGTGCAGGCCGCGAAGGTCGAACAGGCGACGAAGCCGTCCGACGAGTGGTCGACGGTGAGCGAGCTGCTGCAGAACGCACCCGGGCCCTCGGCGACGGTCAACCAGATGACCCAGCACCCGCCGACCGCCTACCTGGCCGGCGCCGCCGTGCTCCGGGCCGTCGACTTCGGCGAGCTCCGCTGGGACCACGCGTTCATCGCCCTCCGCCTGGCCGACGTGCTGGCCGTCACCGCGCTCCCCCTGCTCGCCTGGGCATCGGTGCGCCGGGTGACCCGCAGCCCACGCGCCGCGTTGATCGGGGCCCTCGCCGTGTTCGCGACGCCCGAGCTCGCGTCCATCGGCTCGTCGTTCTCGAACGACGCCCCGGTGCTGCTGGTCGCCGGGATCGTCGTCTGGCTCGCCACCCGTCTGCTCACCGGTGACACCCGCTGGCGCACCACGATCGCACTGGCGGTGGCCCTCGGGGCCCTGGTCTGGATCAAGGGCACCGGGTTGCCGGCGGTGCCGTTCGTCGCGGTGGTGGTGCTGTTCGCCGGCGCCGGGGTGCTCTCCCTGCGGCAACGGATCGTCCGCACGGTCGTCACGATGGCGGTCTCCGGCGGCATCGGTGCCTGGTGGTGGCTGCACAACCTCGTGTCGTACGGCCGGATCCAGCCGAACGGCTACACGGCGATGCGGCCCCCGAAGGACTTCCCACCGGGCGAGAGCCCCACGCTCGGACACTTCCTCGACGTCAGCTGGGGCACCCTGTCGCGCACGTTCTGGGGCAGCTTCGGCGGTCGCGCCCAGGTGACCATCGGCGACCTGCTCACCGCCGTCCTGACCCTCGTCGCTCTCGTGGTGCTGGTCGGCTGGGCGTTCCGCCGGGGCCCGGACCTGCGGGTGGCCCTGTGCCTCGCGGTGTTCCCGGCGCTCCTGATCGGCATCCAGAACCGCACGAGCGCGCACTCGTACCTCACCACCACCGAGGTCGCCGCCACCCAGGGCCGGTACTACTTCCCCGCGATCGTCTGCCTGATCGTGCTGAGCGCGCTCGCGTGGCGACGACTGGTGCCGGCCGGCCGGGCACGATCCTGGGCCGCGGTCGCGCTGGCCGTCGTGCTGCCCGCGGTGGGCGTGTACGGCTTCGCGGTGGCGTCGGCCTGGTTCTGGAACGCGGCGATGTTCCCGGTGACGGGCCGCGGGCTGCTGCGGTACTCCGAGATCGGGCCGGTGCCACCCGCGGTGCTCGTCGTCGTCGTGGCCCTGGTCGCGGTGGGGCTCGTCGCGTCGGTCGTGCAGGTCGCGCGCGCCGACCGTCGGACCCTGGCGACGACGGTTCCCGTCCGCTGACACGCCCGGCCGCGGAGCGCCGAGGTGGCACGACGTGCCGCAGGCCCGGCGCCGAGGGGTCGCGAACTGTCGGCAGGCGAGGCCGCAGACGACACTTCGTGACCCCTCGGCGGACGGCGCGCGGCGTGCGGTGGGCGCACCCACAGACGGACGGGAGGCCCGGTGCCAGCTGGCACGGGCCTCCCGTCCGTCGTCACGCGCGACCGGCGCCCCACTCCGTGAGCAGGAATGGTCGGGTCCGTCATCCGGACCCGACCATTGCTGCTCACGAAGCGCTGCGCGCGACGCGCGTCAGGCGGCGGGGACGCCGCCCTCGACCGCGGAGGGGTCGTCGGTCGGGCGGTTGCGCCGGAACCACGTCGGGGCCGCGGCGCAGAGCAGGAAGAGTCCGTCGACCGCGAGGCTCCAGACACGGGTGACGACGACCACGACCAGTGCGATGGGCGCCGGCATGACGAGCGCGAGCAGGAGGGCTTGCACGCCCTCCCGGACGCCGAGTCCGCCGGGGGCGAAGACGGCCAGCATGCTGATCGCCGAGGCCATGCTCGCGGCGCCGATCACGAACGCCGCGTCGGTGAGCTTCAGCGACGGGTACACGCCGAGGGTGATGAAGTAGTACGCCGTGCCGGACAGGACCGCGCCGGCGACGTAGAGCCCGGCTCCGCCGAGGACGGTGCCGAGGTTCGGACGGACGTCGGCCTCGAGCGGCTTGCGACGCAGGATCTTCAGCGCGATCCCGATCAGGAACACGAACACGCGCGGGATCAGGCAGACGACGCAGCCCACGAACGCCGCGATCATCAGGACGATCAGCCACGGGTCGAGGTTGTGCGTCCGCGGGTCGATGAGCAGCAGCACGAGCGCCAGGGCCAGGGTGGCGGCGATCTGCAGGGCGCCCTCGAGCAGCCCGCTCACGCCGAGGCGGGCCTTCGAGACGCCGTGCTTCGAGGCGAAGTAGACCTTGCCGATGATCCAGGTCGCGGCACCGGGGATGTAGCGGCCCATCCAGGACTTCGCGTACACGTAGGTCAGGGTGACGCCGCTGCCCTTGAGCCCGGTCGCACCGAGCCGTCGCAGCAGGTAGAACCAGATGCCGACGCCCCAGTACCGGAAGCCGAGGCTGATCACCGTCGCGAGGATCACCCACGACCACTGCCAGTCGAGCCCGGCGAGCTGTCCCCAGTCGACGCTCCGGACGTACAGCACGAGGAACACCGCGAGCAGGACGTAGAAGGCGATGGGGATCGCCTTGCCGAGGAACCGTCGTCGCTTCGACGGACGCTTCCCCTCGGGCGCGGGGGTGTCGCTGGTGCTTGCGGACAAACGGGTCTCCTGCTCAGGTCACGGGCTCAGGTCATGGTAGACGCTGGGTCGGGCCGCTCCCTGCGGTGCTGCCGCAGGGAGCGGGTACCGGGGACGTCAACGATCGAGCGTCACCGGGCGAGCTTGACGATCTGCACGCGGCAGGGGATCTCCGGGTCGGTGGAGCGGTCGGCGCTGCACGAGATCGTCGCGTTGTACGTGCCGACCAGCTTGCCGGCCACCGAGTAGTCGCGGGCCGGGGCGGTCGCCGGGTCGAACTGCACGAAGTACTGCACGCCCTCGTCGATGAACAGGTTGCGCATCGCGTCCGAGTGGTACGTGTAGCCCTGACCTGAGCGACCGTACACACGCGTGTCGGTCAGGAACGCGAGCGAGGAGAGCGAGCGGTAGTTCGAGCCGATGACGGTGGCGTCCTCGGGCAGCGCGCCGCTCGCCCGGATCTGGTCGGCGAGCCGGACGATCTCCGGCACGTCCGTCGGCCCGAACACGCGCAGCGCCTCGGTGCGGTTGACCGACGGGTAGAACGGCGCCGGAGACCCGAACCAGTTCTGCGTGTACGAGGCGACCGGCACGACGGCGATCGCGACGCACGCCACGATCGTCCGGACCACACCCCGACGGCGCACCAGCCGCCAGACGGCCGGCAGCATGAGCGCGCCGATCATCGCCGTCAGGTAGAACAGCGGCCAGTAGTACCGGGCGTTGCCGCCGCCGCTCGACGACGAGGTGATCATGCCGTAGCCGACGAAGTACACCAGGGTCGTCGCCGCGACGATGCAGGTGAACGCGTAGCGGCGGAACCGCACGACACCGATGACGAGTGCCGCCGCGAAGAGCAGGGCGATCGGCGCCGCGAACGGGGCGAAGGTGCTGATCTTCTGCAGGTAGTACGGCAGGGCGAGCATGCGCTCGTGCAGGTAGTACCCGGCGCGGGCCGCGATGCCGGACTCCTTCGTGACCTTCGGCGCGGTGTCCTCGGTGGTCGACTGCGTGGGCGGCGGAACCACGGCGGGGTCCGGGTTGTCCATCGGGCCCTGCTTGTAGACCGACGGGGTGAAGTCCTCGTTGGGCGAGAAGGCGTGGTCGTTGGGCGGGACCGGCAGGAACGGCCAGTCCGTGGCACGGCCGCCGTCGTCGAACTTCGAACCGATGTTGACCGAGAGCGACGACCCGAGCGTCACCGTGCCGTACTTGAGGGTCAGTGCGCCGACCCACGGGGCGATGACGACGGCGAACACGACGATCGTGGCGACCGGGGCCGTCCACCAGTGCCGGACGGGCTCACGGCGGCGACGGGCGGACCAGACGCGCAGCAGCAGCCAGAGGATCACGGCACCGACGGCCACGGGCAGCAGGAAGAGCTTGGTGAAGTACCCGAGCGCGGCCACGACGCCGAGCACCGCGCCGGAGGCGACCCGCGCACGCGTCGAACCGTGCAGCGCCTGGTCGGCCCACCGGAGCGCCCAGAGGAACCCGACGATCCACGCGACGACGAGCAGGTCCGGGGTCTGCACCGACACGGCGCTCATCAGGGCGGGGATCGCGGTGACCATGAAGAGCACGGCCGGGACGATGCGGTGGTTCTGCGACCAGACCAGCCACCCGCCGATGCCCAGCACGACGGCCACGGCGAAGCAGTTCACGATCGCGAAGGCCGTCTGCATGCCGAGCCCGAGGGCGATGAACGGCGCCATCATCCACGAGACCAGCGGCGACCAGTACGCGTTGATCGCGTCGGGCAGCCAGCCGTTCGCGTACTCGCGCGCGATGCCCATGTAGGAGATGCCGTCGACGTTCGTCACCCCGAGGCGGTTGTGGTACGCCACGGCGGCGCTCAGGGCGACCCCGATCACCACGAGGACGCCCAGGATCAGGGGTGCGACGACGTGCCGGTACCGTCGCGCACCCGCCCCCGAACGCCGTCGTGCGGGCTCGTGGGTGCTCTGCGGTGCTGCGGTCGTCGTCACGGTCACGTGCTTCATCATGACATCCGTTCGCTTGCCGGACCGCACCGAGGCGGATCGCGGGCCCCGCTCGGCGTGTGGGAGACTGCCGGGGACCCCGCTCCGACCACCTCGAGGACGTTCGTTGGCCACCGAAACCCGCGCAGCCGAATCCGCAGCCGAACCGACGGCGGCCGCTCCCCGCGCAGGGGGCCGGCTCGAGTTCCCGTACCTGGACGGGCTCCGCGGTCTCGCCGCCCTGGCCGTGGTGTTCTACCACGCGTACCTCTTCACCGGGACGACCGGCACCGGGCCGACCGAACTGCCGTGGCTCCGACCGTTCATCGGCTGGGGCTACCTCGGCGTCCCGCTGTTCATCGTCCTGTCCGGCTACGTCCTGATGCTGCCCGTGGTCACCCGGTTCGACCGCTACCGGTTGCCCGGTGGCTTCTGGAAGTTCATCTGGCGCCGCGCCCGACGGATCATCCCGCCGTACTGGGCGTCGCTCGTCGTCTTCGCGCTCATCATCCTGTTCGTCCCGGTGATGGGGCAGCCCGGCGGCACCCAGTGGGACACGAAGCTGCCGATGGGCTGGGGCACGTTCCTCACGCACTTCTTCCTGGTGCACGACTTCTTCCCGCAGTACATCGGCAAGATCAACGGCCCGATGTGGACGGTCGCCGTCGAGTGGCAGATCTACTTCCTCATGCCGCTGCTGATCCTGCCGCTCTGGAAGGTCTTCGGCGGGTGGGCGACCGCGTCCTCGCTCGTCCTCATCGGCATGTGGATGGGCTCCGAGAGCCGCTACTCGTGGATGCACCCGTGGTTCGTCGGCCTCTTCGCGGTCGGCATGCTCGCCGCCGAGCTCACCGTCAAGGCCCGTGACGAGCACCTGACCGGCAAGCTGAACGCCTCGAAGCTCGGCGGTCCGCGGTGGCAGAGCGGCGTGTTCGTGGCCGCGATGTTCGTCGGCATGCTCCTCGTCTTCTTCCGCAACCGCGACTACTGGCAGCACCAGACCTGGCCGTCCGAGGTCGTCCTCGGCATCTTCGCGGGCATCCTGCTGACCTGGATGGGCCGCAAGGCGGTCACCGGGGAGCACACCTGGCTCGCACGCTTCTTCGCGTGGAAGCCGTTCGTGCTCGCCGGCCTCGTGTCGTACACGATCTACCTCTTCCACAGCCCGTTGCTCGGACTCGGCAACCTGCTGCTCCTGCCGATGGGCCTGTACCCGAAGTGGCAGTTCCTGATGATGGTCTTCGTGGTGATCCCGATCACCCTGGCGATCTGCGTCGGGATGTGGTGGCTCGTGGAGCGCAACTTCCTGAACCGCCGGCAGAAGCACGCCACCCGCGAGGTCTCCTCGCGCGGGCGCCTGCCCGAGGTCGAGACGGACGACGAGGGCACCCGCACCGCCCGCTAGCCCCGACAGCGGACACCGCAGCGGACGCCGCACGGGTGCGTCTCACGGACAGGTGTCGCAGAGTCCGGGTAGCATCGCTCGGACCGCGGCGTGGGAGATCAGGCCCACGGCATCTCGACAGGGAAGACGAGACCACATGCGCGCACCCATCAGCAGGATCCTCGGGCTCGGCACCGCTGCCGCCGTCGCCGGGGTCATCACCTTCGGCAGCGGCCCGGCGGTCGGCGCGACCGCCACCGCCGCCGCAGGCACCGACACCGGTCAGCAGCTCTCCATCGCCGAGATGGACCGCACCGGCAACCACACCATGGGTGCCGGCATCGCCGCCCACGCCGGTGAGACCCACGTGACGACCTCCCCCGACGCGACCTCGGGCGGCGGCGTGAGCGCACAGTCCCTCAGCTCGTCGGCCGCTGCCGCCACCGCCGGCGGGCCGCCCCCCGGCCGGGTGCAGGGCTTCGACATCAGCGCGTGGCAGCCGAGCGTCAACTTCCTGCAGGCCTACCGCAACGGCGCCCGGTTCGTGTACGTCAAGGCGACCGAGGGCACCTCGTACGTCAGCTCCACCTACAAGCAGCAGTACGCCACCGCCAAGCAGCGCAACCTGTACCGCGGCGGCTACGTCTACGCCCAGCCGAGCCAGGCGAGCGGCGCCGCGACCGCGAACTACTTCTTCGCCCACGGCGGCCAGTGGAGCAAGGACGGCAAGACCCTGCCGCCGCTGCTCGACATCGAGTACGGCAGCGCCGCCCAGGGCACCTGCTACGGCAAGTCGTGGGGCGCGATGCGCACCTGGATCAAGGACTTCAACCGGACCGTCGTCGCCAAGACGGGTCGGTACCCCGCGATCTACACCACGACCGACTGGTGGAAGCGCTGCACGAACAACAGCAACCAGTTCTCGAAGAACCCGCTGTTCGTCGCGATCTACCCGGTGAAGAACTTCACCACCCCCGGCACCCTCGGACGCAGCTGGTCGAAGTGGACCTTCTGGCAGTGGGCGGCCAGCGGCACGCTCCCCGGCGACCAGGACGTCTACCGCAACGACATCACGTACCTGAAGCGCTTCGCGTCCCGGACGAGCTGACGCCCGTCAGGGACGTCGCTGCGATCGACGGCCCTGCCACCAGCCGACGGCGAACAGCACCGCGCCGACGAGCAGGAACGGCCCACCCGCGAAGACGAGGAACGCCGCACCGAACGGGAAGCTCCCGCCGGTCGCGGCGTACACGGTGAGGATCAGCGCCCCGGTTCCGGAGACGGCTCCGCCGATGGCGGCGGTGACGCCGCCGGCGACGGTGAGGGATCGACGCTCGGTCATGTCGTCAGCCTAGGGGCGCGCGCCCCCGGCGCTCGGCCACCACGAACGGACAGGAGGCCCGTGGCGGTGTCGCCACGGGCCTCCTGTCCGTCACGGGCGCGCGTTCGCGCCCGCCGTGTCAGCGCACGGTGTCAGCGGACGTCGCGCGTCGCCTCGGCGAAGTCGGCGTCGAGGGCGGTCGCCATCCGGGCAACGCCCTGCGCGAGCTGCGCGCGGACCGCGTCGCGGTCCGCGTCGAGCGCCTCGAGCTGCGCCGTGACGTCGTCGACGAACGTGGGCTCGAGTGCGGCCTCGATCGGCTTCGAGTAGGCCTGCTGGCCCATCTGCTCGAAGAACAGCCGGCCCTTGTCGACGTAGTAGAGCACCGCGGCGGGGACCCCGGCGATGGTCGCGACGATCGCCGAGTGCAGGCGGCTCGCCAGGAACAGGCGGCTGCGCGACATCAGTCCGGCGTACTCGGACGGCGAGAACTCGTCGGCCTCGACGACGTGAGTGCGGTCGGCGTGCCGCATCAGCGCGATGACCTCGCGGGCGAAGGCGGCGTCACCCTCGGACGCCTCCATGTGCATCGGGTAGAACACCACGTCGGCGTCCCAGCGGTCGATCACACGGTCGGCGAGATCGGCGACGGCCTGCCGGTAGGTCACGAGCTTGTCGCTGTCGACACCGGTCTGGCGGAAGCGCTTCGGCAGGAAGCGGAACGGGATCCAGCCGCTGCGCTTGTAGTGGAACCAGCGACGGACGCCGAAGCCGATCGAGCCCTCGAGCTGCTCGGCGGTCAGGCCGGTGGTGCGCTCGAGCCGCTCGAGCACCTCGGCGTCGGGCGGGGTGACCGTCCCGACGACCGCGGGGTCGAAGGACGACACGATCGGCGTCTTCACGCCCCAGGACAGGAGCTTCTCGCGGGACTCGTCGTCGCGCACGGCGAAGGCGCTGCAGAGGTCGACGGTGGCACGGATCAGGCGCTTGCTGACCCCGGCGGTGGTCGGGCCGATGCCCTGGAACGCCCCGACGAGGTTCTTGTTGACCGCACGGACGAGCAGCATCTTGCCGAACCAGTACACGAGGCCGAGCTTGTTCGTGTAGTCCTTCAGGATCTCGCCGCCGCCCCAGAGCACCACGTCGGCGCCGCGGGCGGCACGGAGCAGCGCGAACAGGTCGCCGATGCCGGTGCTGTACGGGGAGACCGGCAGGAACCGGATCCCGAACCACGCGGCGTCCCGCTCGGGGTACTGGGACAGGGACACGATCTCGGCGTCCGGCCACCGGCGACGGACGAGCTCGACGTTGCCGGCGAGGATCGCCCGGTCCCCGCGGTTGTGGGGCGAATCGCTATTGTGGATCAGTACGCGCACGGGGTGAGAGCCTACCGGACCGTCCCCCGCCAGCCCCGGAAAGGCACGATGTCCCGCACCACTCGCTCCGCCCGCTCCCGCCAGGACCGCCCCCGCCTGCTCGTCCTGGGCTCGACGTTCCCGGCCCGTCCGGACGACGGCGTGCCGGCGTTCGTGCTCGACCTCGCTCACCAGGAGGCCACCGAGTTCGACACCCTCGTGCTCACCCCCCGCGTGCCGGGTGGTGCCGCGAAGGAGCGCATCGGCGAGGTCGCGGTGCGCCGCTACCCGTACTTCCCGCGTCGCTTCGAGGACCTGGCCGACGGCGCGATCCTCGACAACCTCAAGGAGCGGCGCTCCCGCATCGTGCAGGTGCCCGCGCTGGTGCTGGCGCAGTACCTGGCCCTGCGGCGCGTGGTGCGCTCCGCGAGGCCCGACGTCATCCACGCGCACTGGGCCATCCCGCAGGCCCTCGTCGCGACGCTGGCCGCACCGGGTGTGCCCGTCGTCGTCACGACCCACGGCGGGGACATCTACGCGCTCCGCGCGGCTCCCCTCGTCCGGCTCAAGCGCTGGATCTTCGGACGGTCGGCGCACGTCACCACCGTGAACTCCGAGATGCGCGAGCGCCTGACCGAGTGGGGCGTCCCCGAGTCGCGCTCGACCGTGATCCCGATGGGTGTCGACCTCGGCCCTGCCCGCGACACCCGTGCCCGCGTCGCGCCGCAGGAGCACCACGTGGTCGCGGTCGGTCGTCTGGTCGAGAAGAAGGGCTTCGGCAACCTGATCGAGGCACTCCGCGGCCTGGGCGATGACGTGCCCTGGCGGCTCACCGTGGTCGGCGACGGCCCGTACCGCGCCCAGCTCGAGCAGCAGGCGGCTGGTCTGCCGGTGACGTTCCTGGGCCAGCGGGGCCGCACCGAGGTGCTCGAGACCCTCGCGTCGGCCACCGTCGTCGCGGTGCCGTCGATCCCCGCGGCGAACGGCGACCAGGAGGGACTGCCGGTCACCCTGCTCGAGGCCGCGGCGGTCGGGGCCGCGATCGTGGCGAGCGACCTGCCGGGCATCCGGGACGTCGTGCAGGACGACGTGTCCGGCGTGCTCGTGCCCCCGGGCGACGTCCCGGCGCTCCGCGCAGCACTGCAGCGCGTGCTCACCGACGACGCAGCACGCTCGCGCTACCAGGAGCAGGCCGTCGTCTCAGCAGCGGAGTTCTCCACCGAACGGATCGGCGAGCGCTACCGGGCGGTGCTGCGCGCGGCCATCGGCTGACGACGCGGCAGACACACAGGAGGCCCGGTGCCGGTCCCACGGACCGGCACCGGGCCTCCTGTCGGTCGCGGCTAGCGCCCCATGCCGCGGTACGTGAAGCCGGCGGCGGTCCACGCGTCACGATCGAGGCAGTTGCGGCCGTCGATGACGACGGGCGACGCCACGAGTGCGGCGGCGGCGGTGGCGTCGAGCTCCCGGAACTCGGTCCACTCGGTGAGCACGAGCACGAGCTCCGCCCCGCCCAGCGCCTCGGCCGCGCTCTCGACGTAGTCGAGCTCGGGGTGCACGCGGCGGGCGGTGACGACGGCCTCGGGGTCGTACGCCGAGACGACGGCGCCGAGTTCCTGCAGGCGGGCTGCGATGTCCAGGGCCGGCGAGTCGCGCACGTCGTCGGAGTTCGGCTTGAAGGCCAGGCCGAGCACCGCGACGCGCTTGCCGCTGACGACCCCGCCGAGCAGCTCCTGCGCCAGCTCGACGACGTGGGCGCGACGACGCAGGTTCGTGGCGTCGACGTCGGCCAGGAACGCCAGGGACTCCCCGACGCCCAGCTCGTTCGCCCGCGCCTGGAACGCACGGATGTCCTTCGGCAGGCAACCGCCACCGAAGCCGAGGCCGGCGTTCAGGAACTTCCGGCCGATGCGGGCGTCGTGGCCGATCGCGTCGGCGAGCGCCGTCACGTCGGCACCGGCGACCTCGGCGATCTCGGCCATCGAGTTGATGAACGAGATCTTCGTGGCGAGGAACGCGTTGGCGCTGATCTTCACGAGCTCGGCGGTGGGCAGGTTGACGACGAGTCGGGGCGTGCCGGTGGACAGCGCCTCGGCGTAGACCTCGTCGAGGGCGGCAACGGCCTGCTCGCCGGCCTCGCCGTCCGGCACGCCGTAGACGAAGCGGTCCGGCGCGATGGTGTCCTGCACGGCGAAGCCCTCACGCAGGAACTCGGGGTTCCAGACGAGCGTGGCACCGGGGACGGCCTCGCTGACCTCGGCGGCCAGACGTGCGGCGGTGCCGACGGGAACGGTCGACTTGCCGACGACGAACTCGCCGGCGGACAGGTGCGGGGTGAGCGCGGCGACGGCGGCGTTCACGTAGGTCAGGTCCGCGGCACCGGTGGGGCCCTGCGGGGTGCCGACGGCGAGGAAGTGCACGCGGGCACCGGCGACCTCGGCCATGTCGGTGGTGAAGCGGATCCGACCGGACTCGAGGGCCTCGGTCAGGATCTCGGGCAGGCCGGGCTCGAAGAAGGGGGCCTCGCCCGCGGCGAGCCGCTCGATCTTGGTGGGGTCGACGTCCACGGCGACGACCTCGTGTCCGAGTTTGGCCATGGAGGCGGCGTGCACGGCACCGAGGTAGCCGCAGCCGATCACAGAGATACGCACGTCGAAGAAGGTACCGGTTTCTCGCCGAAGTCTCATCACGACGCCCGCGACGAGGCTCGCAGCGGCCGCGTCAGGCCCGCACGTCGCCCCACGGCGGACGGTCCGGACCGCCGACGATCTCGTCCCAGTCCGGCTCACGGTGCCGACGCCTGGCCTCGTACGCCTCCACCAGGTCGTGCAGGACGGCGACGACGAGGTCGGCGTGCGGCACGTCGGCGAGGACCACGGCGGGGTCGTCCCCGGGGAACACGAGCACGTCGCCGGAGCGGAACAGCCCCTGCAGCCCGCGGCGCCGCACGGTCACGTCGTAGCCGCGGGAGTGCAGGAGCTCCCGTCGGGTCCGCGTGCCGAGTCCGTTGACCACGACCAGGCGACGCGTGGTGACGACGTACCGCTCCGACATCCAGCGGAACAGCGGGACGGCGCCGCCGAACACGACGAGCACCACGACGACGAGCGCGACGACGGCGTTCAGCCACGCCAGCTGCGCCTGGAACACGCCGAAGCCGAACCCGCCGGCCGCGGTGACGAGCACGACGAACACCGCCGGGCGCACCAGCCGACGGGCGTGTGGTCGCAGGCGTGCGACGACACGTTCGGGCGGGGGCTCGGCGGTCATGCCGTCATGCATACCGCAGGTGGGTGACGTCCCCCACCGCGACGCCCCTGGTGCCGCCTGCCTGGTCCCGGATCGTGATGCGACCGGCGTCGTCGATGCCGGTGGCGTCGGCCTCCTCGACGGTGCCGTCCGGCAGCTCGAGGCGGATGCGGCGACCGATGGTGCCGCACGCGGCGCGGACGTGGGACCGGACCGTCTCTGCGGCGGGACCCCCGGTGACCAGGCCGGCCACAGCCTCCAGGACGGACCGCAGGAAGGCGGACAGGACCGCGTCGGCCAGGGCGGGTGCGTCGTCGACCGCGCCGGCGAGCAGGAGCGAGGTGGACGTCGGGGTGGGCAGCCGGTCCGCCGGGATCGTCAGGTTCACGCCGACCCCGACCACGACGCTGCCGTCGGCGGCGACCTGGCAGAGGATCCCGCACACCTTGTCCCCGGCGACCTGCACGTCGTTCGGCCACTTCACGACGACGTCGGCGCCGGCGGGGAGCACCGACGCGATCGCGTCGCGCATCGCCGCCCCGGCGACCAGCGGCAACCAGCCGCGGTCGTGGTCGTCCAGGTCCGCACGGACGAGCACGCTGGCGGCGAGCGTCTCACCGGCCGGAGCGGTCCAGGTGCGGTCGAGCCGGCCCCGACCCGCGGTCTGGTGCAGGGTCGCGAGGACGCTGCCGTGCTGCTGCTCGGGGGCGGCGGCGAGCAGGTCCGCGTTGGTGGACCCGGTCTCGGCGGGGACGGTGATCGTCGCGCCCGCCGACCGGACAGCCGCGCTGGTGGCGGGGAACGACGGCGACGGGGATGTGGACATGCACGCAAATCTACGGGCAGGAACCGTGGGGGTCCTCCAACCGGCAGCGTGGCACCCGCCGGTAGGGTGAGCGGGTGACTTCAGGAGACACCCCCGATCTGTCGACGACGGCCGGCCGACTGGCCGACCTCCGCGACCGGTACCACGAGGCCGTGACCGCCGCGGGCGAATCCGCCATCGCCAAGCAGCACGCGAAGGGCAAGGGCACCGCGCGCGAACGCATCGAGCAGCTGCTCGACGAGAACTCCTTCGTGGAGTTCGACGAGTTCGTGCGACACCGCACCACGTCGTTCGGCATGGACGCCAAGCGCCCCTACGGTGACGCGGTCGTCACCGGCGTCGGCACGATCCACGGCCGCAACGTCGCCGTCTACGCGCAGGACTTCACGGTCTTCGGCGGGTCGCTCGGCGAGGTCGCCGGCGAGAAGATCATCAAGGTCATGCAGCACGCGCTGAAGACGGGCGTGCCGATCATCGGCATCCTCGACTCCGGCGGCGCCCGCATCCAGGAAGGCGTCGTCGCGCTCGGCAAGTACGGCGAGATCTTCCGCCTGAACACCCAGGCCTCGGGCGTCATCCCGCAGCTGTCCATCGTGATGGGTCCGGCGGCCGGCGGTGCGGTGTACTCCCCCGCCCTCACCGACTTCGTCATCATGGTCGACAAGACCAGCCACATGTTCGTCACCGGCCCCGACGTCATCAAGACCGTCACGGGCGAGGACGTCGGCTTCGAGGAGCTCGGCGGCGCCCAGACGCACAACGCGGTCTCCGGCGTGGCCCACTACCTGGCCGAGGACGAGACCGACGCGCTCGACTACGCGCGCTCGCTCATCGGGTTCCTGCCGGACAACAACCTTTCCGACCCGCCGGCCTACGACGTCGCCCCGGAGCTCGAGACCACCGACGCCGACCACGAGCTCGACCTCGTGATCCCGGACTCGACGAACCAGCCGTACGACGTCACCACGATCATCGAGCACATCGTCGACGACGGTGAGTTCCTCGAGGTCCAGCCGCTCTTCGCGCCGAACATCCTGATCGGCTTCGGCCGGGTCGAGGGCCGCACGGTCGGCATCATCGCGAACCAGCCGCAGGCGATGGCCGGCACGCTGAACATCGACGCCGGCGAGAAGGCAGCCCGCTTCGTGCGGTTCTGCGACGCGTTCGGCATCCCGATCCTGACCCTGGTGGACGTGCCCGGCTACCTGCCCGGCACCGACCAGGAGTGGACCGGCGTCATCCGCCGCGGCGCGAAGCTGCTGTACGCCTACGCCGAGGCCACCGTCCCGCTCGTCACCGTCATCACCCGCAAGGCCTACGGCGGCGCGTACATCGTGATGGGCTCGAAGCAGCTCGGCGCCGACATCAACCTGGCGTGGCCGACCGCCGAGATCGCCGTCATGGGCGGCCAGGGCGCCGTGAACATCCTGTACCGCGCCGAGATCAAGCGCGCCGAGGAGTCCGGCGAGGACGTCGCCGCGGTCCGCACGAAGCTCGCGAACGAGTACACGTACAACGTCGCGTCGCCGTACCTGGCGGCCGAGCGCGGTGAGCTCGACGGCATCATCCAGCCGCACGCCACGCGCGTGTCGGTCATCAAGGCCCTCCGGTCGCTGCGGGGCAAGCGCGCCACGCTGCCCCCGAAGAAGCACGGGAACATCCCCCTCTGATGGGTCGCCACGCAGCAGCCGTGCCCTCGGACGAGCCCGCTTCAGTGGCGGACGTCCGGGTGGTCGCCGGCGACCCCACCCCCGAGGAACTCGCCGCCGTCGTGGCCGTCCTGCAGCGCCAGGCCGATGAAGCCGCTGCCGCCGGGCGCGCCGCCGTGGTCGTCGAACCCCGCACCGGGTGGGACGCCGCGGCCCGCGGACTCCGCCGCCCGCTCGACCACGGACCGGGCGCCTGGGGCCGATCGCTCCGCTGATGTACCCCTGGTGCGCGGGCGACCGGAACGGTTGCAGGGCGCACTTCCCGGTCGGTATCCCCTCACTCGGGGGACACGTTCAGCGGATACGGACCGGAAATGCCGGAATTGTCCCCCATAATGACGACTGACATGCGGCTCGTGCGTGGGCATAGTAGTTGGTGTTCGGTGTCCTTCAACGAAAGACATCGCAGGACGGTGGCCGACTAGGGTACGAAGCCACCGCCCGCTGCGAGGCAGGGCGACATTCGGGTTGTCGCTCAGCCTCGGGTCGTGAACGGGCCGGTCGGTATCCGACCGGCCCGTTCCCCGTTTCCGGGGCGTGTGGCGCGTGCGGGCGGGCGTCGGTGCGGTTGGCGGGGCGGCTGGCGAGGCCGATCCGGAACGACACCGTCGACGTCGTACGACAACGACATGGTCGCTTCCGTGCGCGCGCCCGCCCGACGCACCCACGCGGCAGCCTGGAGGCCCGTGGCGGCGCCGCCACGGGCCTCCCGGCTGTCCCCCATCGCGTCCACCGCCGCCCGCACGCCCGGCGCACCACGCGCGTCCGCAGCGCCGTCCGCACCACGTCCGCGACGATCCACGCGTCGATCACGTGGCGCATCGTCGCAACACGCGCGCACACGCTGCCGCGCGCTGTACCGAGCGCGCCGCGCGCTACGCGGGCTCGTGCCGCGGGATCTCGAGCCAGAGTGCGACGGAGTCGTCCTCGTCCCCGTCGTCGTCGTCCATCCCCGCTCCGAGCGCCGCGGACTCACTGGCCGCGCCATCGAGGCGGAGTCCGACGACGGTCACCGCGGAGTCGGAGCCTTCGCCCACGGTCCGGACGATGACGTTGTCGGCATCGCGGGCCTGCCGGAGCGCCTCGGCGACACGGGCGTGGATGCGCCGGATGTCCGGGGCGTCCAGGTCGTCGAGCCCGCCGTCGTCGTGCAGCTGGACGGTCGCTCCGCGGCGGCGCAGGCGCATCACCTCGTCGCGGACGTCGTCGGACAACAGGGACCGGCCGCGGATCTCGTCGCGGATGGCCTGCTCGAGGTGCAGGCACTCGGCGCGGTCGGCGTCGTCGAGGTCGCCGCAGGAGTCGATGATGCGCTGCAGCATCGGCAGGGCCATCCGGGTGGTCTGGCTCAGCCGGAACTGCCGCTCGAACACGTGGGCGTCCTGCGCGGCCTGCCAGTCGGCGGTCTCCTGCTCGGCGAGGACGAGCTCACGGGTGTTCCGGATCGCGCGGCTCATCGCGGCGGCGAAGACCGTGGCGATCGCGACCCAGGCGACGCTGCCGACCACGCCGAGCCCACCGAGCGAGCCGAGACCGGCCCAGGCGACGGTGTACACGGTCAGGAACAACACGCCGGCCCACGCGAAGGGGCCCCGACCGCGCACGACGAGCACCACCATGAGCGTGCCGATGGCCGCGATCCACCAGGTGGCGGAGCCGGGACCACGACCATCGACGAGGACGGGGGCGGCGATCACCGGCATCACGATCGCGGTGGCGAGGGAGAAGCAGGCCGTCCAGACCGGCAGGACCCTGCCGGGGACGAACAGTGCGAGGCCGGTTGCCGCGGCGTACAGGACCATGCAGGCGACGATCGGGGCGACCTGGTCGACGCGCGGCAGCGTGGCCGCGGCGAGGACCAGGTGGTAGAGGGAGAACAGCGACGCGAGTCCGAGGGCGATGCTCGCTGGCAGGGAGACCTTCATGCGGTCGTCCTCGCGGCCGGCGACCACGTCAGCACGATGCGGGTGCCCTCGCCCGGGACGGTGTGCACCTCGGCGCGACCGTCGACGGTCGCGACCCGCTCCACGATGGAGCGGCGGACACCGAGCCGTTCGGCGGGGATGGCCGCGACGTCGAATCCGCGGCCCTCGTCACCGACCTCGACGAGCACCCCCTGGCCCTGCTGCTCGACGCGGACCCAGCGGGAGACGTCAGCGTCGCCGGCGTGCTGCACGCTGTTCACCGCTGCCTGCAGCGCCGCCGAGGCCAGCGCGTCGGCGACCGACGCGGGCAGGCGGACCGACCCGGTCGGCGTCGGGACGAGGCGGACCGGAGCGGGCAACGCACCGACCCCCTCGCGGATGCGCGCCCGGAGTTCCCCGAGGGCGACCGGCGCGACGTCACCGGGACCGTCGGTGGCGGCGGCCTCGAGGTGGTCGATCGCGTTCCGGGCCATCCGCGCGGCGAGGGTCTTGGCCTCGAGCGTGTCGGCCCGTGCGGCGGAGAGCAGCGTCGTGAGCACGCTGTCGTGCACGATGGCGTCCACCTGGACCCGCTCGACCTCGGTCGCGTGTTCCCGGATGGCGAGCGAGTACCGCCGCACGGCCGTGGACTGCGCCGTGTCGACCGACGTGGCCGCACGCCGCAGCACCACGGCGATGACGAGCACCGCACCGCTGAGCAGCGCCGTGTACACGCCGTCGAGCAGGACGGCGAGGACCCCGACGTCGCCGCCGAGCGGGCTGAGCCGGATGACGACGTACACCGCCGGCACGAGCGCGGTGTAGACCGTCGCACGCCACGTGGCGAAGCCCATCGCCGCCGCCGTGCAGCCGACCGTGCAGAACCACCACGGCCACGGCTGCTGCGCCGACGGGATGGGCTCCTGCACGGTCGCCGTCCACGTCACGAGCACGACGAGGAACAGCAGCGCGCAGACGATCTGCGCCAGCTGCGCGACCCGCTGCACGAAGGCCGAGACCCCGATGAACACGAACGACGCCGCGAGGGCGAGCATCAGCGTCGGACCCCAGAACGGGTCGAGGTACGGCAGCTGCTGCAGGACCGCGGGCGCGTCGACGATGCCGAGGCCGATCGCCGCCATCGCGAGGAGGATCGCGAACGCGCGCTCCACCGACGCCTGCGTGATCGAGGCGCGGACACTGCGCGCCGGATCGGCGCCGAAGGGCGCCGGTTCGACGACCGTCCGCGCCGACTCAGCCGCGGTCGCCATCCGTGTCAGCGACCGTCGCCGTCGGGGTCGATGCCCGAGTCGAGCCCGGGGAGGATCCCGTCCTCGACGGCTCGACGCAGCAGGTCGACCTTCGTCGGGGCCGGGCGACCGACCTCGACGTACTTCACACGGATCCGGTCGAGGTACTCACGGGCCGTCGAGTAGCCGATGCCGAGCTGCTGGGCGGCGAGCTTGAGCGGGAGACCCGAGGCGTAGAGGTGCAGGATCTCGCGCTCGCGGCGGCCGAGCTGCGCCTTCGCGAAGTCGCGGTCGGCGTCGATGGCGCTCGCCCACTCGAGGTTGTTGAGCACGTCACCGCGTGCGACGGTGGCGACCGCGGCCATCACCGTCTTGGTGGCCGAGGACTTCGGGATGACGCCGGCAGCCCCTGCTGCGAGCGCCTCACGCACGTTGGCGACACGGTCCGCGATGGAGTGCACGAGCACCGCCGATCCCGTCCCCTGCACGCCCTTGACGTTCTCGGTCACGGTCGAGCCGTCACCGAGGGACAGGTCGAGGACGACGACGTCGACCTCTCGCCCGTCGAGGTTCTGGACGTACTCGGGGACGCTGGCGGCGGTGAGCACCACCTCGAACCCCTCGTTCTGGCACGCCGCCTGGATCCCGAGTCGGACGGACTCGTGGTCGTCGACGATCGCGACCCGGACCGGCCTGGTGGCCGCCCCTGACGTCTCGGTGCTGGTGGTTGTCGTTCCTGCTGCCACAGTGGCCTCTCGTTCCGATGCGCGACGCCGGCCCCTGAAACCGGAGTGCCATCAACGACCCAGGATACCCAGCCCGGACTCAGGTGCGGGGCTTCTCCGCTGCGCCACGCTGGCCGGTCCGCCGATTGGTGGACACCCCGACACGCAAGGACCAGCGGTCGAGCGACCGCCGGACCTCAGCGCGTGGGGACCAGGCGTGCGACGGCTTCCAGGTGGTGCGTGTGCGGGAACAGGTCGAAGGCCCGCAGTGCTTCGAGCCGGTAGCCGAGGTCGGCGAACGTCGCGACGTCGCGGGCCAGCGCCACCGGGTCGCACGCCACGTAGACGACCTGCTCCGGCTGGAGCGCGGCGATCTGCACGACCACGTCACGACCGGCACCGGCGCGGGGCGGGTCGAGCACGATCGTGCCGGCGCGGAAGCGGTCCTTCTCGGCGCGCGAGGCGTTCGCCACGGTGTTCGTCAGCCAGCGGTCGACGCGGCCGGTCTCGGCGCGGGCGCCGAGCCACTCCGACAGGTTCTCCTGCGCGTGCTCGGTGGCACGGGCGGCGCTCTCGACGCTCGTGATGCGCGCCTTCGGGCCGACCAGGTCACCGAGGGCGGCGGCGAGCAGGCCGACACCGCCGTACAGGTCCAGGTGGGTGCCCTCGGGGTCGAGGCGATCGCGGTCGACCAGGTCCTGCACGGCCTCGGTGAGCACGGTCGCCGCGGCACGGTGCACCTGCCAGAACCCGTTGTCGTCGACCTGGAACGTGCGCTCCCCCACGACCTCGGTCACCACGGTGGGCTTCTGGTCGTCGATGACGAGCCGCGCGCCCTCGGAGCCGCTCGGTGCGAGGACGTCGATGACCGAGGACCCCGGCAGCGCACCACGGCCGAGCGGGGCGCTCTGCTGCACGACGGCGGTCGCGAGCGGCAGGCCGGTCACCTGGATGACGGAGTGGGAGCGGGCCGCGAACGGGCCGGCGGTGCCCTGCTCGTCGACGTGCAGCCGGACGCGCGTGCGCCAGCCGAGGCCGTTCGCCGCGTCGTCGCCGGGCGCGGCCTCGACGACGACGTCGTGGCCGAGCACCTCGGCGAGGTCCATCCGCGCGAACCGCGCGAACGAGTCGACGAGGACGTCGTGCTTCAGCGTGCGCTGGTGTGCGAGGGCGATGTGCCCGAACTCGGCACCACCCGGGCGCGTCTCGGGGTCACGCTCGAGCGCGGCCTCGGGCCAGACGTGGTCGACGCGGTGCTCGCTCGGCGTGATGACGCTGACCGTGTCGGCGCGCCAGAACGACTTCTTGCGGTCCTCGGTCACCCGGGCGACGACGCGCTCCCCGGGGATCGCGTCCGAGACGAAGACCACCCGTCCTTCGTGCCGTGCCACCGAGATGCCGCCGTGGGCGATCCCGGTGACGTCGAGTTCGAGCAGCGTGCCGACGGATTCACCCATGATGAGATGGTCCCATGCGTCTGTACCTCGCGAGTACATCCCCCGCCCGCCGAGCACTCCTCGCCCAGTCCGGGATCGAACCCGTGCTCGTGTCCCCCGGGGTCGACGAGGACGCCGTCGGTGCCGCAGCCGCGGCATCGCTCGGCCGTGACCTGACCGGTCCGGAGCTCGTCTCGCTCCTCGCCGTCGCGAAGGCGTCCGCGGTCGCCGACTCCGCGGTCGCCGGGTCACCGGTCGACGGCGTGGTGTTCGGCGGCGACTCCGCGTTCGAGGTCGACGGGCAGCTGTACGGCAAGCCGCACGACCCCGCGGTCGCCCGGGAGCGCTGGCGGCAGATGCTCGCCGCCGGCGGCGGGACCCTGTGGAGCGGACACTGCGTGATCGATCGACGACGCGACGACCGGCACCGGGACCCGGAACCGGCCACGGGACGGCCTGGAGGCGCGGCACCGGCCCGCACCGTGCCTCCCGTCCGGTCCCTGGTCACGTCCACCGCCGGCGTCCCGCAGCTGGGTGCCGTCGCGCCCGGCGGGTCGGCGCTGGCCGCCGCCGGCGACCGCGTGGTCGCGGTCGACAGCGCCGTGCTGACCTTCGCCGACGACGTGTCCGTCGACGAGATCGACGCGTACGTCGCGACGGGCGAGCCGCTCGAGGTGGCGGGTGCGTTCACCATCGACGGTCGGGCCGCGGCGTACATCACGCGGATCGACGGGGCACCGTCCGCCGTGATCGGGATGTCGCTGCCGGTGCTGCGGTCGATGCTCCTCCGGGGCTTCGGCATCGCCTGGCACGACCTGTGGGCACTGTAGACATTCGCACCTCTTCCGGGTGGTTCTTTGTGGGTGCCAGTCAAAACGCACTCCCGCCGCACGAATACGCTGCTGTGTCATGCCCCGTATCAGCAAGGTCCTCATCGCGAACCGCGGCGAGATCGCCGTCCGCATCATCCGCGCGGCCCGCGACGCGGGCAAGGCATCGGTCGCTGTCTACGCCGACCAGGACCGCGATGCCCTGCACGCCCGCCTCGCCGACGAGGCCTACGCGCTGAACGGCACCACGAGCGCCGACACGTACCTCGTCATCGACAAGATCATCTCGGTCGCCCGCCGCTCCGGTGCGGACGCCGTGCACCCGGGCTACGGGTTCCTCGCCGAGAACGCCGACTTCGCCCGCGCCGTCATCGACGCCGGGCTCGTCTGGATCGGCCCGTCGCCGGAGTCGATCGAGCGCCTCGGCGACAAGGTCTCCGCGCGCCACGTCGCCGAGAAGGTCGGCGCACCGCTCGCCCCCGGCACCATCGAGCCCGTGCAGGACGTCTCCGAGGTCTTCGACTTCGTCGACCAGGTCGGTCTGCCCGTCGCGATCAAGGCGGCGTTCGGCGGTGGCGGTCGTGGTCTGAAGGTCGTCCGCGACCGCGCCTCGGTCGAGGAGCTCTTCGAGTCCGCCACGCGTGAGGCGATCGCCGCGTTCGGTCGGGGCGAGTGCTTCGTCGAGAAGTACCTGGACAAGCCGCGCCACGTCGAGACCCAGTGCCTGGCGGACGAGCACGGCAACGTCGTCGTGGTCTCCACCCGCGACTGCTCGCTGCAGCGTCGCCACCAGAAGCTCGTCGAGGAAGCCCCTGCGCCCTACCTGACGTCCGAGCAGCAGACCGCCCTGTACGAGTCGTCGAAGGCGATCCTGCGCGAGGTCGGCTACGTCGGTGCCGGCACCTGCGAGTTCCTCATCGGTGCCGACGGCACGGTGTCGTTCCTCGAGGTGAACACCCGCCTGCAGGTCGAGCACTGCGTCTCCGAGGAGGTCACCGGCATCGACCTGGTGCGCGAGCAGTTCCGCATCGCCGAGGGTGGCGTGCTCGACTACTCGGACCCCACGCCGCGGGGACACTCGTTCGAGTTCCGCATCAACGGCGAGGACCCGGGTCGCAACTTCTTCCCCGCGCCCGGCCCCGTGCACGCGTTCAACGCACCGTCCGGCCCCGGCGTCCGTGTCGACTCGGGTGTCGTCTCCGGTGACGTCGTGTCCGGGTCGTTCGACTCGATGCTCGCGAAGCTGATCGTCACCGGCGCCACCCGTGCCGAGGCGCTGGAGCGTTCGCGTCGTGCACTCGCCGAGTTCGAGGTCACCGGCCTGCCGACCGTGCTCCCCTTCCACCGTGCCGTGGTGTCGGACCCGGCGTTCGCGACGGACGACTCCTCGCCGTTCAGCATCTACACGCAGTGGATCGAGACCGACTTCGTGAACGACATCCCGGCGTGGAGCGGCTCCCCCGAGGAACTGCCGGCCCCGGCTGCGCGCGACAGCGTCGTGGTCGAGGTGCAGGGCAAACGCATCGAGGTCACCATGCCGTCGATCGTCGGTGGCGGTGCTGCCGGCGGTGTCGCCGGTCGTCGTCCGGCCGGCCCCACCGCTCCCCCGAAGCGCCGCTCGTCGGCCGTCCGCGGGGGCCTGGCGAAGTCCGGGTCGTCCGTCGCGTCGCCGATGCAGGCCACCGTGGTGAAGCTCGCGGTCGCCGAGGGTGACACCGTGGTGAAGGGCGACCTGCTCGTCGTGCTCGAGGCCATGAAGATGGAGCAGCCCGTGCAGGCCCACAAGGACGGCGTCGTCACCGGGCTGAACGCCCCGGTCGGCCAGACGGTCTCGTCCGGTCACGTGCTGCTCGAGCTCGCGTAGCGCGGGGGTTCTTGCTCTCCCCCGGAACCAGGTTCCGGACACAGCACCGTGCATCTACACGGTGCTGTGTCCGTTCCCCGGTGCGTCACCACGTCGGTGTCGTGCGGCTCGCCAGTGGGACCGGGAGTCCGGACCTCCGGAGCGTGAACGGAGCATCCCCGCCGGGCAGAACCTCGCGCCAGATCAGCCTCGCGACACCGCGGACCCCCGGGACTGCACGCACCGCGTCTTCTCGGAACTTCTCCGCAATCACCACTTCTTCTGCCGTCCGCGCGCCCCGAACCTCGCCGGCCCGGTACTTGACGAGTCCGTCGAACTCCACGACCACCCCCTGCTCCGGAAACCAGAAGTCGACCCGTGCGATGCATCGGCCGTCGACGGAGAACTCGTGTTGCAGCTCCGGCCGTGGCAACCCGAGATCGTGCATCACCAACAGCGCGAGGCTCTCTCCGGCGGACTCGATCCGACCGTCCGCGAGCTCGAGGAGCGCTCGGACCCGCTGGACACCGCGGCGTGTCGGTCGCGACTCGAGTTCGGCCAGCAGGTCGTGACGGTCGCCCCCTCGTCGGAGCACCGCGTCGAGGATGACCAGGGCATGGCCCCGGTCGGATCGGAGCGCAACGTCGATGGCCGTGGTCACCAGGTCCGTCGTCTCGACCCCGTCGATGAGCACGGTTGCCACGTCTCGACCACGTGCCGGCACCTTGTCGCTGAACCGCAGGCGCTGCGCGCGGTCGCGCGTGGGGTCGGTGAGGGCCACGCGATCCGGGAGTGGCCCGAACCAGGGCAGCTCGTGCATCACGACGGCCGACGCGTGCGACACGATCAGCCCCGGACGGGAGGCAGCGAGGACGGCATCGATCCGAGCACGGTGACGAGCCGCTTCCGACGCATCCCGGAACGCCTGGGCGGGGGTCGAAACGCCGTGGCCGATGCGGAGGAACTCGCCCCGCTCCGTTCTGCGCCGCATGCTGCGAGCCGTTGCGCTGTCCACCGGAGTCGTCATGAGCGTGAGGCGTTCCATCGGGACAGCGTGGCGTCCCGGCGGCCGCTCACGGCACGATGAGCCGGTCGCTGTGGAGAACCAGCCGACCCGTTGCCATTGTGGAGCGGTACCGGGCTTACGCGACACTGCGGAATGGACACAGCACCGCGAAGATGCGCGGTGCTGTGTCCGGAACCTGGTTCGGGCGGACCGCGCCCTACGACACCAGGGGGCGCACCGACTCGGCGAGGGCGTCGACCAGGCGCTGGGCCTCGGCGGCGGTGTCCGCGACGGTGTCGATGTAGACCTTCACCTTGGGCTCGGTCCCGCTCGGGCGGACGATCACCCGGGCGTCGCCGGACAGGTCGTAGCGCAGGATGTCCGAGGGCGGGAAGCCCGCCACCCCGTCGGCGTAGTCCGTCACCGTGTGCACGTCGAGCCCGCCGAGCGTCGACGGCGGCGTGGACCGGAGCGACGCCATGATCTCGCCGATGCGCGACAGGTCGTCGACGCGGGTCGCGACCTGCCCCGATGCGAACGCGCCGAACTCGGCGGCGAAGGCCTCGAGGTGGTCGGCGATGGTCGAGCCCGATGCGGCGAGCTCGTCGGCGAGGGACAGCAGTTCGAGCGCAGCCGAGATGCCGTCCTTGTCGCGCACGACCGACGGGTCGACCAGGTAGCCCAGGGCCTCTTCGTAGCCGAACAGCAGCTCGGGCACCCGCGAGACCCACTTGAAGCCGGTCAGGGTGTCGCGGTACTCCAGCCCGTGGCGCGCAGCCACCCGGGCCAACGCCGGCGACGAGACGATCGACGCGGCGAGCGTGCCGGTCGCGCCCGACTCGGACGCCCGTGCAGCGGCACGCCACCCGAGCAGCCAGCCGACCTCGTTGCCTGACAGCCGACGGTACGACGGCGCACCGGCGTCCGAGGCCGTCGGGATCGCGAGTGCGAGCCGGTCGGCGTCGGGGTCGTTCGCGATCACCAGATCGGCGCCGACGGCGAGACCACGGGCGATCGCCAGGTCCATCGCACCCGGCTCCTCGGGGTTCGGGAACGACACCGTCGGGAACGCACCGTCCGGATCGATCTGCTCCGGCACGACCGCCGGCTCGGCGAACCCGGCCGCGGCGAACACCGCGCGAGCGGTCTCCCACCCGACGCCGTGCATGGCCGTGTAGACGACCTTCGGCTGCTCGTCGACCCCGAGTGCCGGAGCGGGCACGATCGCGGCCGTGGCGGCCACGTAGGCGTCGACCAGGGCCGACGTCGCGACGGTGTAGTCCGTGCCGCGCGGCAGGTCGGTGACTGAGCCCGCGGCCACGGCGTCGATGGCGGCCGCGATCTCACCGTCGACGGGCGGCACGATCTGCGAGCCGTCGTCGTCCTGACCGAGGTAGACCTTGTACCCGTTGTCCCGCGGCGGGTTGTGGCTCGCGGTGACCATGACGCCGGCACCGACGTCCAGGTGCCGGACGGCGAACGCGAGCACCGGCGTCGGCAGGGCCGAGGGCAGCAGGGTGACCTCGAGCCCGAGGCCGCGCATGACCTCGGCCGAGTCACGTGCGAAGACGTCCGAGTTCACCCGGCCGTCGTACCCGATCACGACGCTGCGCGAGCGCCCGGTGTCGATGAGGAACCGTACGAGCCCCGCAGCGGCCTGGGTCACGACGACCCGGTTCATGCGCAGCGGGCCCCAGCCGAGCTCCGCGCGGAGTCCGGCGGTGCCGAACTGCAGCCGGCCGTCGAACCGCTCGGCGAGCGCCCGGACAGCGGGACCGTCACCCTCGGCCGCCGCGTCGATCGCCGCGGCCAGCTCGTCACGGGTCTCCGGGTCGGGGTCCTGCGCCAGCCACGCCCGCGCGGTGCCGAGCACCTGGTCGAGGTCGAGCTTCACGACGCCGGCTGCCCGAGTGCGGCGACCACGCGTGCGAGCAGGTCGGCGATCACCGGCTCGGCCTGCTTGCCGGCCTCGAGCACCTCGGTGTGCGACAGCGGGGTCTTCTGGATGCCCGCGGCGAGGTTCGTGATGAGCGAGAACCCGAGGACCTCCATGCCGGCCTGACGGGCCGCGATGGCCTCGAGCGCCGTGGACATGCCGACGATGTGCCCGCCGATGGTCTTCGCCATCTGGACCTCGGCCGGGGTCTCGTAGTGCGGGCCGCGGAACTGCGTGTACACGCCCTCGTCGAGCGACGGGTCGACCGTCCGGGCCAGCTCGCGCAGCCGCGCCGAGTACAGGTCGGTCAGGTCGATGAACGTCGCGCCCTCGAGCGGGCTGTCCGCGGTCAGGTTGATGTGGTCGCTGATGAGCACCGGTGTGCCCGGGGTCCAGTGCTCCTTGATGCCACCGGCGCCGTTGGTCAGCACCATGATCGAGGCACCGGTCGCAGCGGCCGTGCGGACGCTGTGCACGACCCGACGGACTCCGTGGCCCTCGTAGTAGTGGGTGCGGGCACCGATGACGAGCGCGTGGCGGCCGTCGGCGAGCCGGATCGACCGGATGGTGCCGGAGTGGCCGGGGACGGCCGAGGCGCTGAACCCGGGGACCTGCTCGGCCGGGATCTCGGACACGGTCTCACCGATGATGTCGGCGGCCTTGCCCCAGCCCGACCCGAGGGTCAGGGCGATGTCGTGCCGCTCGATGCCGGACTGTTCGGCGATGACGGCGGCGGCGGCCCGCGCGACCTCGAACGGGTCGGCAGCGGGGTCGTTCAGCGGGTTCTCGGTGCTCATGCCCCAACTCTAAAGGGCGGACGCCCGCCGCAGCGCCCGCCGCAGCAGCCGCCGCAGCAGCCGCCGCAGCGGCCGCCACCGCACCCGCCTCAGTGCTCTCCGAGCGCCCGGTCCACAGCCGCCGTGATCTCACCCTGGTCGAAGTGGTTCGCGATGACGATGACCTCGGCGTAGGTGTCACCGATCGCCTCGACGAACTCCTGACTCGTCAGGATCACGTTGGCGTCGTCGGAGACGTCGCGCACCGAGGCGACGTCCGCCGCGACGACCGACGCCGACAGCCCGAGGGCGTCGAGCGCCTTCTCGGCGTTCACCTTGAGGATGCCGCTCGAGCCGATGCCGGCGCCGCAGATGGTCACGATCTTCACGCGGAGACCCCCATGATCGCGCGGACCTCGTCCGCGGTGGTCGCCGCCGCGATCCGTCCGGTGACGGTGGCGTCGTTGAACAGGTTCGCGATCTCGCCGATCGACTCCAGGTGGGTGCCCACCTCGGCCACCGCGAGCCCGAGCACCACACGGACGGGGTCGTTGTGCGGGTGGCCGAACGCCACCGGCGTCGCGAGCGTCACGATCGCGAGTGCGTCCCGCACGACGGCGCCACCCGGCCGGGCGTGCGCGAATGCGAGCCCCGGCGAGATGACGATGTACGGCCCGTGCTCCTCGACCATGCCGATCATGGCGTCGGTGTACTCGTCGGTGGTGGCGCCCGAGGCGACCAGCGCACCGCCGACCAGGCGCATCGCGTCACGCCACGCGGGCGCGTCCGCACCGAGGAGGACGGCGGTGTCCGGCAGCGGTGGCAGTCCCATGCGTCAGGCCTCCTGGTACCCGGCCGTGATGGTGGCGATGATCTCCTCGCGGTCCTCGAGCGGCAGGAACGACCCGAGCGCGGCGTTGATCTGGAACGCCGCCAGGTCGTCGAGGTCGTACCCGAACGTGCCGGCGAGCAGTGCGAGCTCCTTCGACAGCGAGGTCCCGCTCATCAGGCGGTTGTCGGTGTTCACCGTGACCCGGAAGCCGAGCTGGTAGAGCACGTCGAACGGGTGGTCGGCGAGGTCGTCGCCCCACGCGGCGATCGCCCCGGTCTGCAGGTTGGACGACGGCGAGACCTCGAGCGGGATCTCGCGGTCACGGACCCACGAGGCGACCTCGCCCAGGGAGGCCAGCGTCGAGCCGTCCCCGGCGTCGGACAGGGCGACGTCCTCGAAGATGCGGACGCCGTGCCCGAGGCGGAGCGCCCGGCCGTCGACCAGCGCGGACCGGATGGAGGCGAGCCCGTCGGCCTCGCCCGCGTGCACGGTGACGGGGAACAGTTCGGACGCCAGGTAGTCGAAGGCGGCGCGGTGGTTCGAGGCGGGGAACCCGGCTTCGGCACCGGCGATGTCGAAGCCGACGACCCCGGCGTCACGGTGGCGGACGGCGAGCTCCGCGATCTCGAGCGACCGGTCGGCGTGCCGCATCGCAGTGACGAGCTGGCCGACGCGGATGCGCCCACCGGCGGCGTCGACGGCTTCCTCGATGCCGGCCTGCATGGCCTCCACCGTCTGGTCGAGGGTCAGCCCGCCCTGCAGGTGCTGCTCCGGCGCCCAGCGGACCTCGCCGTAGACGACGCCGTCGGCGACCAGGTCCTCGACGAACTCGCGGGCGATCCGGGTGAGCTGCGGCGCGGTCTGCATCACCGACGTGGTGACGTCGAACGTCTTCAGGTACTCGACCAGGGAGCCGGAGTTCGACTGGTCGGCGAACCACTGCCCGAGCTCGGCCGGGTCGGTGGTGGGGAGCGACACACCCGCCGAGGCCGCGAGCTCGATGATGGTCGCGGGACGCAGGCCGCCGTCGAGGTGGTCGTGCAGCGAGACCTTCGGCAGGTCGTTGATGACCGCCCCGGCGTCGGGCAGGCGGTAGGTCGGGGCGTCGGCGCTCATGCCCCCAGGCTATCGGTGGTCACCGCCGCCGCGCAGGCACCTGTGCACAACCCACGACGGAAGACACTGGAGGCTCCCCACAGGTGTGCAGGGAGCCTCCGGTCGGTCGGGTGGCCCGGTTCAGGACCCGATGCGCTCGCGCACGATCGGCCCGCGTGCCGCGGCAGCGGAGCCCTCCGGGCCGATGGTCCACGCGCCCTCGAGCGACTCCAGCGCACGCGGGATCCGCGACGCGTCGTCGGAGTGCAGCGTCCAGAGCGGCTGGCCCTCGGTCACGGTGTCCCCCGGCTTGACGTGGAGCTCGATGCCCGCACCGGCCTGCACCGGGTCCTGCGCGCGGGCACGACCGGCCCCGAGCCGCCAGGCCGAGACGCCGAACGGCAGCGCGTCCTGCTGGGTGAGGACCCCCGACGTCGGAGCGGTGACGACGTGCTGTTCGCGGGCGACGGGCAGCGCGGCGGACGGGTCCCCGCCCTGCGCCTCGATCATCCGACGCCAGGTGTCCATGGCGCGGCCGTCCGCGAGCGCCGCGGCCGGGTCGGCATCGGGCAGTCCGGCCAGCGTGAGCATCTCGGTCGCGAGCGCCACGGTCAGCTCGACGACGTCGGCGGGACCGCCGCCGGCGAGCACCTCGACCGACTCCCGCACCTCGAGCGCGTTGCCGATCGTCAGCCCCAGCGGGACCTCCATGTCGGTCAGCAGCGCCGAGGTCGCGACCCCGGCGTCGTTGCCGAGGTCGACCATGGTCTGCGCGAGCTCCCGGGACGCCTCGTACGTCGGCATGAACGCGCCGGACCCGAACTTGACGTCGAGCACGAGCGCCCCGGTGCCTTCGGCGATCTTCTTCGACATGATGCTCGACGCGATGAGCGGGATGCACTCGACCGTGCCGGTGATGTCGCGGAGCGCGTAGAGCTTCTTGTCCGCGGGTGCCAGGCCGGACCCGGCGGCGCAGATGACCGCGCCGACGTCCTGCAGCACCTGCATCATGCGGTCGTTCGAGATGGACGCCTGCCACCCGGGGATCGACTCGAGCTTGTCGAGCGTGCCGCCGGTGTGCCCGAGTCCGCGACCGGACAGCTGCGGCACGGCGACGCCGAACGACGCCACCAGGGGTGCGAGCGGCAGCGTGATCTTGTCGCCGACGCCACCGGTGGAGTGCTTGTCGACCGTCGTCTTGCCGAGCGACGAGAACGACATCCGCTCCCCCGACGCGATCATCGCGAGCGTGAGGTCCTTGATCTCACGCCGCTCCATCCCGTTCAGGAAGATCGCCATCGCCATCGCGGCCATCTGCGGGTCCTCGACGTAGCCGCGGGTGTACGCGTCGACGAGCCAGTCCACCTCGGCGGTGCTGAGGGCCCCGCCGGAGCGCTTCGTACGGATGAGGTCGACGGTGTCGAACGGCTCGACGGCCATGTGGATCAGTGCTCCTGCTGGTAGGTGGCGAGGGTCCGCGGCCCGAAGGCGTCCGGCAGGACCTCGTCGATGGTGCGGATGCCGGAGAGCGTCTCGAGGAGCATGCCCTCGGTCGAGTGCTCGAACAGCAGCTGGCGGCAGCGGCCGCACGGCATCAGGGTCGCCCCGTCGCCGTCGACGCACGTGAACGCGACGAGCTTGCCGCCGCCGGTCATGTGCAGCTGCGACACGAGGGAGCACTCCGCGCAGAGCGTCACCCCGTAGCTCGCGTTCTCGATGTTGCAGCCGGAGACGATCCGGCCGTCGTCGGTGAGCGCCGCGGCGCCCACCGGGAACGACGAGTACGGCGCGTAGGCGCGCCGCATCGCGGCCGTGGCGGCGTCCCGCAGGACGCCCCAGTCCACGTCGTCGGCCGGGAGGCCCGTGGCGGCGTCCGTCGGGTCGGTGGCGGTGACCGCCTGGTCACCTGCAGCGTGTGCGTCGGTCATGTGTCGTGCCTCCAGGCCGTCAGCTCTTGATGTAGGGCTTGCCGGACGCGGCGGGGCCGCGCGACTGCCCGACCAGGCCGGCCACGGCGAAGATCGTCACCACGTACGGCAGCATCAGCAGGAACTCGCTCGGCACGGGCGAGCCGACCGCGCTGAGCGTGTTCTGCAGGTTCGACGCGAAGCCGAACAGCAGGGCGGCGAGCGTGGCCTTGATCGGGTCCCAGCGGCCGAAGATGACGGCGGCCAGGGCGATGTAGCCCGCGCCCGCGGTCATGTCCTTCGTGAACCCGCCGGTGGCGTCGAGCGTGAAGTACGCACCGCCGAGGCCCGCGATCGCACCGGCGAGGGAGACGTTCCAGAACCGGGTGCTCGTGACGTTGATGCCCACCGTGTCGGCGGCCTGCGGGTGCTCGCCGACGGCGCGGAGTCGCAGACCCCAACGGGTCTTGAACAGGCCGAAGGTGACGACCGCGACGGCGACGTAGGCCAGGTAGACGACGACCGACTGCTCGAAGAAGATCGGTCCGATGATCGGGATCTGGTGGAGCACCGGGACCTCGAACTTCGGGAACCGGATGCCGATGTTGAGCGTCTGCTGGTTCGGGGACAGCACCTGCGAGTACAGGAAGCCGGTCAGGCCCGAGATGAAGGCGTTGATGACGACACCGACGATGACCTGGTCGACCAGGTACTTGATGCTGAACGCCGCGAGGACGAACGACACGAGCACACCCGCGACGAGGGCACCGACGAGGCCGACCCAGGGCGACCCGGTGAGCGAGGCGATGAGCGCCGAGGTGAACGCACCGGCGAGGAACTGACCCTCGATCGCGATGTTCACCACGCCGACCCGCTCGGAGATGACGCCGCCGAGTGCACCGAAGACGAGCGGGACCGCGAGGCCGAGCGCACCGAAGAGCATGCCGGGGATGGTGATCGAGTCGCCGGCGACCGCCCATGCGAGGAAACCGACCACGAAGACGATCGCGAACACCGATGTCACCCAGAGCGGCACACGACGGGAGGCACGGGTCTCGACGATCGCGTACACCGTGGCGAGCGCGAGCAGCACGGTGACGACGATCCCGGTGGCCGTCGCCGGCAGCGGGAGGTTCGGCAGCGCGAAGAAGTCGCCCTTCGAGGCCAGGCGGAGCGTCGCCGTTCCGGGACGGTGTCCGAAGCCGAACAGCACGAGCGCGAGCAGCGTGAACACGCCGTACCCGATCGGGAGCTTCCAGCTGCGGGTCGTCTCGACCGGGCGGTCGTCCAGGGGCATGCGCGGCGCGGCCGCGGTGGGGCTGAGGGTGCTCATGCGGCGACCGCCTTCTTGCTGTTCTTGCTCGTCTTCGTGCGCTTGCGTGCACCCGGCTGCGGGATCCGGAAGATCGCGCGGACGAGCGGCGGCGCCGCGATGAAGAGGACGATGAGTGCCTGGATGACGCCGACGATGTCGATCGGGATGCCGTTGGCGGCCTGCATGGCGTAGCCACCGTTCTTCAGGACGCCGAACAGGATCGCCGCCCAGAACACGCCCCACGGCTTCGAACGGCCGAGCAGGGCCACGGTGATGGCGTCGAAGCCGATGCCGGCGTCGATGCCCGAGGTGAAGCCCGTGGTGACGGCGCCCTGCACCTGGTAGGCACCGGCGATGCCGACCAGTGCACCGGAGATGACCATGACCCAGATGGTCAGCGACGGGACGCTCATGCCGGCCACACGGGCGGCACGGGGGTTCTCACCGATGGTGCGGAACCGGAAGCCGAGCGACGACTTGTTGACGAGCCACCAGACGACGACGACCGCGATGATCGCGACGATGAACCCGAGGTCCACGCCGTACCGCACACCGAAGAGCTGCGGCAGGAGCGCGCTGTCCTTCGTGGCGGGCGAGATCGGGTTGCTGCTGCCCGGGGCCTGCAGCAGGCCCGGGGTGCGGAGCAGGTAGCTGACCAGGTAGAGCGCGACGTAGTTGAGCATGATCGTGACGACCACCTCGTTCGCACCCGTCCGGGCCTTGAGCACCCCGACGATGCCGCCCCAGACCGCGCCGCCGACGATGCCGGCGAGGATCGTGAGCGGGATGTGGATCGCGGCGGGCCCGTCGAACGAGAACCCGACCCACCCGGCGGCAGCGGCCCCCATCAGGATCTGGCCCTGGCCGCCGATGTTGAACAGTCCGGCGCGGAAGGACAGCGCGATCCCGAGCCCGGCGGCGATGAGCGGCACCGAGTAGTCGACGGAGCGCGTGAGCGGCCCGATCGCCTGCTGGAAGGAGTCCGCGCCGAAGTTGAACACCGAGCCCTGGAACAGCGAGGCGTAGGCGCCGCCGACCGCGGTGCCGATCGCCTGGAGCATGTCGGTGGGGCGGGCGAAGAAGTAGCCGGCCGTGGCACGGACGTTCTCGTCCGTCACCGCGATGAGGATGCCGCACGCGACCAGCGCGAGGACGACGGCGAGCACCGTGACGAGCACGGAGCCGTTCAGGATCCCCTGCAGGGCGGCGTGCCAGCGGTCGCCACCGGCACCGTTGCGGCGCTCGGTGTCCTCCGCCGAGTCCGTCATCAGGTGCGGGGTCGACTCGACCTCCTGCAGACGGTCGTCGGTGAGCGGGGCGTCCGCGGTGCCGTGCGCAGCCGGGGTCGGCTGCTGCGTGTTGTCTGGTTCCTGCGCGGTCACGCGGCCAGCTCCGTTCCTTCGGGGAGTTCCCCGGCCATCATGAGGCCGAGGACGTCGCGGGGGGTGGTCGCGGGGACGATGCCGACGATGCCGCCGCGGTACATCACGGCGATCCGGTCGGCCAGGGCCACGACCTCGTCGAGCTCGGTGGAGACGACGATGACCGGCACACCGGTGTCGCGGGTGGCGACGATGCGCTTGTGGACGAACTCGATCGAGCCGACGTCGATGCCGCGGGTGGGCTGCGCGGCGACGAACAGCCGCAGCTCGCGGCTCAGTTCGCGCGCCAGGACGATCTTCTGCTGGTTGCCACCGGACAGCCGACCGGCCGCGGTGGTGCGACCCGGCGTCCGGATGTCGAACTCGGCGATCTTCTCGTCGGCGAAGGCGTCACGCTCGGCCGAGCGGATCGTGCCGGCGCGGACGAACTCGGCGTGGTCGGCCCGGTCCAGCATCAGGTTCTCGGCGATCGTGAACTCACCGACCAGGCCGTCCTCCTTGCGGTCCTCGGGGACGAAGCCGACGCCCGCGTCGAGCACCTGCTTGACGCTCCGCCCGGTGAGTTCCTTGCCGTCGAGGGTGATGCGGCCGGCGTGGGCGGGCTCGAGGCCGATGATCGCCTCGGTGAGCTCGGTCTGCCCGTTGCCCTGCACCCCGGCGATCGCCAGGACCTCGCCGCGGCGCACCGTGAAGGAGACGTCGTCGACGAGCACGATGCCGGACGGGTCGGTCACGGTCAGGTTCTCGACGACCAGGGCGTCCGCGCCACCGGTCGCGGGAGCCTTGTCGACCACGAGCGAGACGGCACGGCCGACCATCAGCGCGGCCAACTCGTTGTTCGTGGCGGTCGGCGATGCCTCGCCGACGACCTTGCCGAGGCGGATCACCGTGATGCGGTCGGCGACCTCGCGCACCTCGCGGAGCTTGTGGGTGATGAAGACGATCGCGGTGCCGGCTTCGCGGAGCTGGCGCATGATGCCCATCAGCTCGTCGGTCTCCTGCGGGGTGAGGACGGCCGTCGGCTCGTCGAACACCAGCACGGAGGCGTCGCGGGACAGCGCCTTGATGATCTCGACGCGCTGCTGCACACCGACGGGCAGGTCCTCGACCTTGGCGTCGGGGTCGACGTCGAACCCGAAGCGGTCGGAGATCTCCTGCACGCGCTTGCGGGCACCGGCCAGGTCGAGCCGCCCGCCGAAGGTGGTCTGCTCCTGCCCCAGCATGACGTTCTCGGCGACGGTGAACACGGGCACGAGCATGAAGTGCTGGTGCACCATGCCGATGCCGGCGCGCATGGCGTCACCGGGGCCGTCGAAGTCCTGCACCACGTCGTCGAGCAGGATCTCGCCCTCGTCGGCGTCGTACAGGCCGTACAGGACGTTCATCAGGGTGGACTTGCCGGCGCCGTTCTCACCCAGGAGGCAGTGGACCTCACCCGGCTCGACGGTGAGCGAGATGTGGTCGTTGGCGACCAGGGCGCCGAACCGCTTGGTGATGCCGCGGAGTTCGAGCTTCATGTTCGGGAGTCTATTTCTGTCTCGCGCGCGCCACGCGGGCGCACGGTGTCGCGTGCAGCCCGCGGATGCACGATGTGGTGTGCGCCGCCGGGCGCACGATGTGGTGTGCGCCACCCGGGCGCACGAGAACGCGGGCGAGGGATGCTCCCCCGCCCGCGTTCATCGGGTCAGGACTGGGTCTTGACCTTGATCGAGCCGTCGATGATGCCGGCCTTCACGTCGTCGAGCTCGCCCTGCAGGCCCTTGTCGACCTTGGACTCGAAGTCGTGGAACGGCGCGATGCCGACGCCGTCGTTCTCGAGGGTGCCCACGTACGGGTCCTTCGAGAACTTGTCGTCAGCCGCCTGCTCGACGACGTCCTTCACGGCCGGGCGCATGCCCTTCTCGACCGAGGTGAAGGCGATGTCCTTGTAGCGGGGGTCGGCCTCGTAGAGGTCGCTGTCCGCACCGATCAGGACGGAGCCGTTGTCGGCGTCCTTGATGGCCTCGGCAGCGGACTGGTAGATCGGGCCACCGACGGGGAGGATCACGTCGGCGTCCTGGTCGAGGAGCGTCTGCGCGACCGACTTGGCCTGCGTGCCGGCCTCGAAGCCACCGGTGAAGGAGCCCTTGCCGGTGTCGACGTTCCAGCCGACGACCTTGACGTCCTTGTCCTTCTGCTCGTTGTAGTACTTCACGCCGTCCGCGAAGCCGTCCATGAAGATGGTGACGGTCGGGATCTGCATGCCACCGAAGGTGCCGACGACGCCGGTCTTCGAGTAGGACGCCGCCGCGTAGCCGGCGAGGAACGCCGCCTGCGAGGTGTCGAACGTGATCGGCTTGACGTTCTTCGCGTCGATCGAGTTGTCGTCGATGATCGCGAAGTCGGTGTCGGGGTTCGCAGCGGCCTGCTTCTTCGTGGCGTCGGCCAGGTTGAAGCCGACGGTCACGACGAGGTTGCAGTTCTGGCCGATGAGCTGCTCGATGTTCGAGTCGTAGACGGTGGCGTCCTTCGACTCGGCCTCCTTGTAGGTGGCACCGAGGTCCTTGGCGGCGTCCTTCATGCCCTCGTAGCCGAGCTGGTTGAACGACTTGTCGTCGAACCCACCGGCGTCGGAGACCATGCAGGGGCGGAAGTCGGTCTTCTTCGCCGAGTCGGTGGTGGACGGCGCCGAGGCGCAGCCGGCCAGGACGGCGACGGTGCCGGCGAGCGCGAGGCCGCTGAGGACGACCTGTCGGGTACGAGATGTCACGGGTTGGTTCCTCCGGGGAGCGTGCCCGGACCACGTGCGTTCCGGGCGATCGTGGCGACAGTACACGACCGTCGGGTCGGTACAGGACCCGTTGCGGGGGTCCTGCGGATCGGTTACGGGATCGCGACCCCGCCGAAACGCGCCCGTAACGCGGGGCCATTCATTCACCCCCAGTTCGAGGGGTTTGTCGATGGAGCGCTACAGGACGTCGCCGCGGCCGCTGATCTTCAGGGCATCCACGACGCCCTTGACCCGCTGCGCGTTCGCACTGGTGGTGACGAGCAGCGCGTCCGGGGTGTCCACGACGACGATGTCCTCGACGCCGATGAGCGAGATGAGCCGCTGGCTGTGCGAGATCACGATGCCGCTCGACGAGTCCGCCAGGATGCGGGCACCGTCCCCGAGCACCGCGAGGTTGTTCGGCCGGCCGCCGGACTGCAGCTTGGCGAGGGAGGCGAAGTCGCCCACGTCGTCCCAGTCGAAGTCACCGGGGACGACCGCCATGCGTCCGGCAGCGGCGGCGGGCTCGGCGACCGTGTAGTCGATCGCGATCTTCTCGAGCATCGGCCAGACGGCATCGACGACGGCGCCGCGGGCCGAGGTGTCCCACGCGTCGGCGAGTTCGTTGATGCCCGCGAGCAGCTCGGGCTTCGTCCGGCCGATCTCGGCGAGCAGCACGTCGGCGCGCGCGATGAACATGCCGGCGTTCCAGAGGTAGTTGCCCTGCTCGACGTACGAGCGGGCGGTGTCGAGGTCCGGCTTCTCGACGAAGGACTTCACCGCGTGTGCGGTCGGGGCACCCTCGATGTCGAGCGCGGCGGTGTCGGCGTTGATGTAGCCGAAGCCGATCGCGGGTTCCGTCGGGGTGATGCCGATGGTGGTGACGTAGCCGGCGCGGGCGACGGCGACGGCTTCGCGCACCGAACGACGGAACCCGCGGGCGTCACCGATGACGTGGTCGGCGGCGAACGAGCCGATGACGACGTCGGGCTCGCGGCGCACCAGGATCGCCGCGGCCAGGCCGATGGCCGCCGTGGAGTCCTTCGGTTCGCTCTCGAGCACCACGTTGTGGTCCTCGACGCCGGGCAGCTGCGACTCCACCGCGACCCGGTGCGCACGGCCGGTGACGACCATGATCCGCTGGTCGCCGGCGAGCGGCGCCAGGCGGTCCCAGGTCTGCCGCAGCAGCGAGGTGCCGGATCCCGTCAGGTCGTGCAGGAACTTGGGTGCGTCCGCGCGCGACAGCGGCCACAGGCGCGATCCGATGCCCCCTGCGGGGATGATCGCGTAGAAGTCTTCGAGAGCGTCAGCCACGCGCTCACCGTACCGGTCCCACCGGGCGGATCCTGGGTGGTCTCCGCACGATTCCCGCATGCGGGCTCCCGCAGCGTTGTTCACCCGGCGCGCGCGTCCCGTTCACGTCGTCGGCCCCGCCGGGTCACGTCACGCCCGGAGCATGGGCAGCACCATGAGCGCACGCAGCGTGGAGCGCGGCACGTCCCCCCGGACCGTCGCCGTCGTGACCGAGAGCTTCCTGCCCACCCTCAACGGCGTGACCACCAGTGTCCTGGCGGTCCTCGACCACCTGGAACGACGGGGTCACCGCGCGGTCGTGATCGCCCCGGACACCCCCGGCCTGGCGCAGTTCCGGTCGCGCAGCGCCGTCGAGCGCTACCGCTCCTTCGACGTCCACCGCATCCCCGCCGTCGCCTACCGCCAGTTCCCGGTGGCACTCCCCCACCCGGTGCTCGACACGATCCTCGCCGCCTCCGGCGCCGACGTGCTCCACGCCGCCAGTCCGTTCCTGCTGGGTGGGCGCGCGATCACGGCAGCCGGGAGGCTCGGCATCCCCTCCGTCGCCGTCTTCCAGACCGACGTGGCCGGGTTCGCCCGCCGCAACGGCCTGACCGCGACCGTCCCGTTGGTCCGGAAGATCCTCGGACGCATCCACGCCGGCGCCTCGCTGACGCTCGCCCCGTCGAGCGCGACGGCCGCGATGCTCGCCGAGGAGGGCGTGCCCCGCGTCGCCCGCTGGGGTCGCGGCGTCGACACCGAGCTGTTCCACCCCGCACGCCGGTCGACCGGGCACGTGCGGGCACTCCGACGCCGCCTGGCCCCGAACGGCGAGACCATCGTCGGGTACGTCGGACGCCTGGCCCCGGAGAAGGAGGTCGAGCGGCTCGCCGAACTCGGCGGCGTCCCCGGCATCCGGGTCGTCGTGGCCGGAGGGGGTCCGTCGCGGGCGATGCTCGAACGGCGGCTCCGGCACCTCGACGTCACCTTCACCGGCCCCCTGCGCGGCGACGCACTCGCCGACGCGTACGCGTCGCTCGACCTGTTCGTGCACACCGGTCCGGCCGAGACATTCGGGCAGACCCTGCAGGAGGCCCACGCCTCCGGCCTGCCCGTGATCGCACCGGCGTCCGGCGGCCCGCTCGACCTGGTCGCCCCGGGGCTCGACGGCGAGCTCTACGACGCCGGTGCGCCGCAGGCCCTGCGGCACGCGGTCCTGCGACTGCACCACGACCGCGCGCTGGCGGAGCGGATGGGTTCCGCCGGTCGGCTCCGGGTCGAGGGCACCACCTGGGAGGCCGTCGGCGACCAGCTCCTCGACCACCACGACACGGCCCGCACCATCGGCGCGCCGCCCGTCGGACGGGGCCTCCGGGCAGGTCGGGACGAGAAGGTCAGCGCCCGCGCATAGGATGGGTCGTGTTCCACACGAACACGAACGGCAAGGGCTCGCCGATCGGGCGAGCCCGTCCTATGGAAGGACGAGCTCATGGCTGAGCACACCGGCGGGGGTACGGCGACCGCGGTGCCCGACGTCTCGATTGAAGCCCCACGGGCTTCTCGGACGCCACAGGGCACGCTCTACCGCGGTTCGATCGGGATGTGGTCGTGGGTCCTCCACCGCATCACCGGTGTCGCGATCTACTTCTTCCTGCTCGTGCACATCCTCGACACGGCGCTCGTGCGGCTCTCACCCGAGGCGTACAACGCGGTCATCGGCACGTACAAGACCCCGATCATGAACCTCGGCGAGATCGCGCTCGTCATGGCCATCGTGTTCCACGCCTTCAACGGCCTGCGGATCATCCTGATCGACTTCTGGTCGAAGGGCCCGAAGTACCAGCGGGCCATGTTCTGGATCGTCATGGTCCTGTGGGCGGTGGCGATCGCGGGCTTCCTGCCCCGCCAGCTCATGAACCTCGTCGCGGACTTCAACTGAGGGGCACGAAGATGACCACGCAGATCGTCGAACCTCCCCGCTCGGCCGCGGCCGCCCGCAGCACCACCAACTGGGAGAAGTGGGGCTGGATCTACATGCGCGCCTCGGGCGTGCTGCTCGTCGTGCTGATCTTCGGCCACCTCTTCGTCAACATGGTGGCCGGCGAGGGCGTCAAGCAGATCGACTTCGCCTTCGTCGCCGGCAAGTGGGCCAACCCCTTCTGGAAGGTCTGGGACTCGCTCATGCTGGTCCTCGCGCTCATCCACGGCTCGAACGGCATGCGCACGATCGTCAACGACTACGTGTCGAAGCCGGGCATCCGCAAGACGCTCCTCGTCGCGATCCTGGCCGCCTGCGTCGTGCTGATCGTCCTCGGGCTCCTCGTCTGCTGGACCTTCGACCCGTGCCCCGCCGGCGCCGCTGCCGCCGACCTGCCGTCCTTCTGCCCGGCGCAGTAGCACCACCACCGTTGCTGCCCGCGTTCCCACCGTCTACGGAAAGACCCCTGTGACCGAGACCACCGTCCACCACCACCAGTTCGACATCGTCATCATCGGCGCCGGAGGCGCGGGCATGCGAGCCGCGATCGAAGCCGGCCCGAAGGCGAAGACGGCCGTCATCTCGAAGCTCTACCCCACCCGGTCGCACACCGGTGCGGCGCAGGGCGGGATGGCCGCGGCCCTCGCGAACGTCGAAGAGGACTCGTGGGAGTGGCACACCTTCGACACGATCAAGGGCGGCGACTACCTGGTCGACCAGGACGCCGCCGAGATCCTCGCGAAAGAGGCGATCGACGCCGTCATCGACCTCGAGAACATGGGCCTGCCGTTCAACCGCACGCCCGAGGGCAAGATCGACCAGCGCCGTTTCGGTGGGCACACCCGCGACCACGGCAAGTCCCCGGTCCGCCGGGCCTGCTACGCAGCAGACCGCACCGGGCACATGATCCTGCAGACGCTGTTCCAGAACTGCGTGAAGCTCGGCGTCGAGTTCTACAACGAGTTCTACGCGCTCGACCTCATCATGGTCGACGTCGTCGGTGACGACGGTGTCACCCGCCAGCAGCCGGCCGGCGTCGTCGCGTTCGAGCTCGCGACCGGTGAGCTGCACGTCTTCCACGCCAAGGCGATGATCTTCGCGACCGGCGGCTTCGGCAAGATGTACAAGACCACCTCGAACGCGCACACCCTGACCGGCGACGGCGTCGGCATCGTGTGGCGCAAGGGCCTGCCGCTCGAGGACATGGAGTTCTTCCAGTTCCACCCGACCGGACTCGCCGGGCTCGGCATCCTGCTGACCGAGGGCGCCCGCGGCGAGGGCGCGATCCTCCGGAACGCCTCGGGTGAGCGCTTCATGGAGCGGTACGCCCCCACCATCAAGGACCTCGCACCGCGTGACATCGTCGCGCGCTGCATGGTGCAGGAAGTGGCCGAAGGTCGCGGCGCCGGACCGAACAAGGACTACGTGCTGCTCGACTGCACGCACCTGGGAGCCGAGGTCCTCGAGACGAAGCTGCCGGACATCACCGAGTTCGCCCGCACGTACCTCGGCGTCGACCCGGTCGTCGAGCCGGTGCCCGTCATGCCGACCGCGCACTACGCGATGGGCGGGATCCCGACGAACGTCAAGGCCGAGGTCCTGTACGACAACACCACCGTCGTCCCCGGCCTGTACGCCGCCGGCGAGTGCGCCTGCGTCTCCGTGCACGGCTCCAACCGCCTCGGCACCAACTCGCTGCTCGACATCAACGTCTTCGGCAAGCGCTCGGGCAACAACGCCGCCGAGTGGGTCCAGACCGCCGAGTTCCTCCCCCTGCCGGAAGACCCGGCGGCCGGCGTCCGCGGCATGCTCGACCAGCTCCGTGCCTCGACCGGCACCGAGCGCGTCTCCGCCCTCCGCAAGGAACTGCAGGAGGAGATGGACAAGAACGCCCAGGTGTTCCGCACGGACGAGTCGCTCGCCCGCGTCACCGAGACGCTGCACACGCTCCGCAACCGCTTCATGCAGGTCTCCGTGCAGGACAAGGGCAAGCGGTTCAACACCGACCTGCTCGAGGCCGTCGAGCTCGGGTTCCTGCTCGACCTGGCCGAGGTCGTCGTCTACTCCGCGCGCAACCGCAAGGAGAGCCGCGGCGGCCACATGCGCGACGACTACCCGAAGCGCGACGACGAGAACTACATGCAGCACACCATGGCGTACCTGACGGGCGACCCGCACTCGTCACTCGCCGACGACCACATCACACTCGACTGGAAGCCCGTCGTCATCACGCGGTACCAGCCGATGGAGAGGAAGTACTGAGATGACCGACACCCTGGTCTCCGAAGCACCCCGCACCGACACCGTGCAGGACGCCCCTCCCGGATCCTTCTCCGTCACGGTCATCGTCCGTCGCTTCGACCCCGACGTCGACGACGAGCCGCGCTGGCAGGACTTCGACGTCATGATGCTGCCGACCGACCGCATCCTCGACGCCCTGCACAAGATCAAGTGGGAGCAGGACGGGTCCCTGACCTTCCGCCGCTCGTGCGCGCACGGCGTGTGTGGTTCCGACGCGATGCGCATCAACGGTCGCAACCGCCTGGCGTGCAAGACCCTGATCAAGGACCTCGACGTCTCGAAGCCGATCTACGTCGAGGCGATCAAGGGCCTGCCGCTCGAGAAGGACCTCGTCGTCGACATGGAGCCCTTCTTCCAGAGCTACCGCGAGGTGCAGCCGTTCCTGCAGTCCTCGTCAGCCCCGACGCCCGGCAAGGAGCGTGTGCAGTCCGTCGCCGACCGCGCCCGCTTCGACGACACCACGAAGTGCATCCTCTGCGCCGCGTGCACGTCGTCCTGCCCGGTGTTCTGGACCGACGGGCAGTACTTCGGCCCCGCCGCGATCGTGAACGCACACCGGTTCATCTTCGACTCCCGCGACGACGCCGCGAACGTCCGTCTCGACATCCTCAACGACAAGGAAGGCGTCTGGCGCTGCCGCACGACCTTCAACTGCACCGACGCGTGCCCCCGTGGCATCCAGGTGACGAAGGCGATCTCCGAGGTCAAGCAGGCGATCATGCGCGGCCGCGCGTAGTCCCGGCTCCGTCCAAGGCCCAGCACCACGTCGACCGATAGGCTCCCGACCATGACGTTCGCGGACACCCGCCCCATCCTCGACCAGCTCGGCTACACGACCCGGTACGTGCAGCTCCCCGGCGAGACCCTGCACGAACCGCCGGTCGAGGGGGCGCTCCGCATCGTCCAGACCGACGCCTCCGGCTACGCACTCGAGGTGGTCGACTACGGCACGGCTCGTCGTCTCGCGCAGGCCACGGGCGAGGACGACGCGGTCGAGATGCTGCGCCGCTTCCTGAACCGTCCGTTCCCGGAGCCGCGCGACATCCCCCGTCATGAGCTCGAGGGGCTCCGCGACCGTGCGGCGTCGACCTACCCGCAGCTCGCGCAGCAGGTCGCGCAGGCCGGCGAGCAGGGGCTGACCATCCAGATCCCGGCCGGTGTCCCCGTCGACCGCATCGGTGGCCCGGACGGCTACCTGCTGCACCCGCTCGACACCCCGCTGCCCAGCCGGTCACTGCCCCCGCACGTGACCTCCTCGCCGGAGACCCACCGGTACGTCGTCGACCGGCCGTTCCTGGTGAACGTCCGCTTCGTCCAGCCCTGGTTCGAGCAGCCGGGCGGCGCCCTGCGCTTCCAGATCGCCGACCCGTCGGCCACCGTGCGTGACCTGGTGGTCGACGGCGCGCTCGTCCGCCTCCGGGTCGTCTGAGCCCACCGATACACGAACAGCCCGCCCCGCGCACGATGCGTGGGGCGGGCTGTTCTCGTTCGTGGAGCTACCGCAGGTCGGGGCGGTCGTACCGCGCACCGGCCGGGTTCGACGGCAGGCAGCCGAACACGATGGCTGCGGGGCTCGCGATGAGCGACACGAGCCAGAGCGGGCCCGGCAGGTTCGCGTCGTGGAGGCGGCGCCACGCGAGTGCCAGGTTCGGCACGAGGGTGGCGAGCCACCACAGCCCGAAGAGCCCGAGCAGCACGAAGGCGAACGGCGAAGGCGCCCCCGACACGTCGCGCGAGTACCCGTAGTCGTCCACGACGGTGGTGGACGGGCTGGTGGCGATCAGCAGGGCGATGAAGCCCCCGTAGAGCACGATCGTGACGATGGCGTTGGCCAGGAACCAGTACCAGTACTCACTGCGACCGGCACGGCCGTCGAAGCGGGCGTACTTCTTGAAGAACCGGAGGAAGGCGTCGAGGAACCCGATGCCGTACCAAGGGGCCCACAGCGGCGGAACGCCATCCGGGCCGACCGGTATCGGCTCCGCCAGCTGCGGGTACCCACCAACGTACGGCTGGGCGTACTGCTGGTACGGCTGCTGTCCGTAGCCGGGCTGCTGCCCGTAGCCAGGCTGCTGCCCGTAGCCAGGCTGCTGCCCGTAACCAGGCTGCTGCCCGTAACCCGACTGCTGCCCGTAACCCGACTGCTGCCCGTAACCCGACTGCTGCCCGTACCCGGGCTGCCCGACGGAGCCCGGCTGCCCGTGAGCAGGCTGGTCGCCGGAGCCCGGCTGCCCCTGAGGCTGACCGCCACCCGGCTGACCCCACTGCGGCGTCCCGTCGTTGCTCATCGACCGACCCCGGGCCGGTCGTACCGCGCGCCCTGCGGGTTCGACGGCAGCAGCCCGAAGACGATGCCGGCGACGCCGATGAACAGCGCGATGATCCAGAGTGCCCCGGAGAGGTTCGCGTCGTGCAGGCGCCGCCAGCCGAGGGCGAGCGACGGCACGAGGGTCGCAACACCCCAGAGACCCAGCAGGACGAGCACGACCCAGAAGACCGGCGGGACCGGGTCGACGACGGTGATCTCGTTGCCGTAGTAGTCGACGGTCCGGCTGTTGAGCGTGGTGAGGCGGATGACCGTCCCGATGGTGACGAGTGCCCCGGTGACGATCGCGTTCGCCAGGAACCACCACCAGAACTCACTCCGGCTCGCACGGCCGCTGAACGTGGCGTACTTCGCGAAGAAGCGCGCAACTGCCTTCGGGAACGAGATCCCGTACCACGGGGCCCATCGCGGCTGCGTCCCCGCGGCGTCGGTCTGCTGACCGGGCTGCTGCGGGGGCGCCCACTGCTGCGTGCTCTCGGTCATCGGGCGCCCTGCGGACGGTCGAAGCGCGCGCCCTGCGGGTTCGAGGGCAGCAGGCCGAAGACGATGCCGACGATGCCGACGAAGATCGCGATGATCCACAGCGCACCGGGGAGGTTCGCGTCGTGCAGTCGGCGCCAGCCGAGGGCGAGCGTCGGGATGATGATCGCGAGTCCCCAGAGCAGGAACAGGATGCCCGAGATGACGAAGAGCGCGGACGGCTCGGTGACGGTGGACTGGACGCTGGTCGACGTCGAGGACGACATCGACACGGTCGAGCGCTCGGAGGTCGCGAAACCGATGGCGTACAGGATGCCGAGGACGATGCCGACGATCGCGTTGGCGAGGTACCACCACCAGAACTCGCTCCGGCTGGCACGACCGCTGAACGTGGCGTACTTCTTGAAGAAGCGGCCGACGGCCTTGCCGAACGAGATCCCGTACCACGGTGCCCAGAGCGGTGGTTCGCCGTTCGGTCCGGTTGGCGGCTGCTGGCCGTACTGCGGTGCGCCACCGAACTGGGCGTTCGGCTGGTTGTTCGGATCCTGCGGGTACTGGTCGCTCACGTGGTCCCCCTCGAGTGTTGGCTGATGTTCACGGTCGAGTCAACCAGAACTCCTGAGCGGCGGTCAGAACCGGTACCGCGCGTCACCCCTGCAGCGGACGGTCGTACTGCTGCCCCTGCGGGTTCGACGACATCAGGCCGATGATCAACGAGAACAGGATGCCGATCGGCGGGATGATGAACAACAGGGCGAGCAGGCCGCTGAGGTTGACGTCGTGCAGCCGTCGCACGGTCAACGCGATGAACCCGAGTGCGCAGGCCAGGCTCCAGAGACTGCCGAGTCCGTCTGAGCCGTCGTCGACGAACGGCAGCACGTCGAACCCGCTCCCGATGATGCCGGCGGCAGCCGAACCGATGAGGTACCAGAGCGCCCAGAACCAGTACTCCGACTGGCTGGCCCGACCGTCGAAGCGCACGTACTTCTTCCAGAACCGCAGGAACGCCTGGGGGAAGGGGATGCCGTACCAGGGTGCCCAGAGCGGCGGCTCGGACCTCCCACCACTCGGCCGACCCGGACCGGGCTGCCCGTACTGCCCCGGAGGCTGCTGCCCCCACGGCTGCTGGCCGTACGGGCCCTGCTGTTGCCCGTATGGGTCCCGCGGTGGGTACTGGTCGCTCATCGGTCGGTTCCTTCCGGCGCGGCTGTCGGTCCACACAGAGTGTGGCACTCCCCCGAGCCGGCGAGCGTCATCCGCGGGAACGACTCCTGTCCGACGATGCTGTCAGGGCAGGAGCGCGAGCTTGCCCCCGGGGTGCCCGGACTCCAGCAGCTCCGCCGCCGCCTTCGCCTCCGCCAGCGGGAAGGTCCGCGCCACCGGCACCTCGAGCTGTCCGGCACCAGCCAGGTCGATGAGCCGCTGCCGCACCGAGTCCCGGAACGCCTTGCTGGCCGGCTGCGCGCCGCCCACCGCGGCGATCCCGTCCGATGCGGCCCGCGCCTGCGCGGCGATCGTCACGATCCGTGACCGGTCCGCGACCAACGCGAGCGAGACGTCGACGGCCTCGTCGCTTCCGACGCAGTCCAGTGCCACGTCGATGCCGGAGGGTGCGAGATCACGGACACGAGCCTCCAGGCCGTCGCCGTACGCGACCCACTCGCCACCGAAGCGTCGCACGACGTCCGCACCACGCTCCGACGCGGTGCCGATGACGCGGGTGCCGAGCAGCCGCAGCTGCTGGAGCAGGCTGACGCCGACCGCGCCCGAGGCGCCGTGCACCAGGACGGTGTCGCGCCCCTCGGCGCGGGTGACGCGGAGCATGTCGGCGGCGGTCGAGCCGGCGAGGAGCAGGTTGGCGGCCTCCGGGAAGCCGAGCGAAGCGGGCTTCCCGAAGACGTCGGCCGCGGGCACCGTGACCGACTCGGCCCAGCCGCCGCTGACGCGGAAGGCGAGGACCTCGTCGCCGACCGCTCCCCCACCGGACGCGATCTCGGTGTCGGGGCCGACGGCGGACAGGACGCCGGCGACCTCGTACCCGACGGCGATCGGCAGGTCCGCGGGGTCGCCCTGGCGGGTGTGCTTGGTGTCTGCGGGGTTCATGCCGGCGGCGCGGACGGCGATCGTGACCTCGCCGGTGCCGGGTGCCGGCACCTCGGTGTCGACGGACTCCAGGACTTCGCTGCCGCCGAACCGTGGGGCCACCCAGTGCTTCGTCATGCGGGCGACGGTACGCGTCGCGACCCCGGAACGGACGGGAGGCCCGTCACCAGCTGGTGACGGGCCTCCCGTCCGTCCGTGCGGACGTCGTCAAGCCGCCCTTGCGGACGTCATCAGGCGCGCGCGGACCGGATCCGCTCGGTGAACGCGGCGTGCAGCGGGTGCTCCGCGGTGAGACCGGTGATCTGCGTGGCGACTTCCGCGTTGGACGCGCCCGACGCCAACAGCGCCTGCAGCTCGACGCTCTGCTCGTCGTCCGCGACGTCGAAGCGGAGCGCCGCGGCCATCGCGTCGAGAAGCGCGGTCGGCTCGGTGCCGTCCTCGGCCAGCGCGGCGGCGGGCGAGACGAACCGCTCGTCGCGCGACAGCTTGCGGAGCGGCTGACGGCCGACGCGGGTCACCGTGTCGGGCAGGTGCGGGTTCTCGAACCGTCCGATGATCGCCTGCACGTACGCGCGGTGCACCTCGGGGTCGAGCTCGTGCCGGCGGATGAGCAGGTCGCTCGTCTCGGCGAGCACGGACTCGAGCTCGGAGCGCACGGCGGGGATCGCGATGGCGTCGGAGATCTTGTCGGCCCCGGCGACGAAGCCGTGGTACGCGACGGTGGCGTGCCCGGTGTTGACGGTGAAGAGCTTGCGCTCGATCGAGGCGGCGAGGCCGTCGACGTAGTGCGCGCCGGGGATCTCCGGCTCGTTCCCTCCGAACGGCGTGCGGTCGATGGCCCACTCGAAGTAGGTCTCCACGGTCACGTCGAGTCCGCCACCCTCGGGCTGCGCGGGCACGATGCGGTCGACGGCGGTGTTCGCGAAGACGGCCTTGGCCAGGGCGGCGTCGCGGCCGTCCTCGGGCAGGGCGGCGACGATGAACTCGCGCAGGCGGTCCGTGGCGTTGAGGGCGTTCTCGCACGCCATGACGGCGATCGGTGCGGCGTCCGCGTCGCGGGCGACGAGCGCGCGGGCGATGACCGGGGCGATGAACTTCAGGACGTTCGGGCCGACGGCGCACGTGACGATCGCGGCCTTCGCGATCTCGGCGACCACGCCGTCCTCGTCCTGGGCGCTGTTCAGCGCGCGGAAGTTCGTGACCTCGTGGTCCTGGGCGCCGGCCCCGACCTCGTGCACGGTGTACGAGTCGGCTGCGGCCAGGGCGTCGATGAGCGGGGCGGCGACGTCGGCGAAGACGACCTCGTACCCGGCCTCGTGGAGCAGGAGCCCGACGAAGCCGCGGCCGATGTTGCCGGCGCCGAAGTGGACGGCGGTGCTGGTGCTCACTCGTTGACCTCGCCGAGGATCGACAGGATCGCGGCGGTGTCGGCGGCGTCGGTGAGCTTCTGGACCTCGTCCTCGTCGGAGAACACGATCGCGATCTTCGACAGGATGTCGAGGTGCTCGTTGTTCACGCCGGCGATGCCGACGACGAAGCGCACGGGGTTGCCGTCCCAGTCGATCGGGCTGGCGTAGCGGATGAACGACAGGGCGGACGACTTGATGGCGTCCTTCGCGTCGTTGGTGCCGTGCGGGATGGCGAGGAAGTTGCCCATGTAGGTGGACACGCTCTTCTCACGCTCGAGCATGGCCGGGTAGTAGTCGGCCGTGACCGCGCCCGCAGCCTCGAGGATCTCGGCCGCCTCCTTCATCGCTTCCGACTTGGTCGGCGCGGTGTCCTCGGTGTGGATGCGGATCTGGCTCTCCTGCAGGACGGGCATCGGGGGTTCTCCTTGTGTTGAGGACGAGATGGAGGGGACGGGTCAGCCCCGTCCCCTCCGATACTGCACTTCGTTACTGGTTGTGGCGTTACTGGTTCTTCAGCTGCTCGACGACCTGGTCGTACTGCGGAGCGTTCATGAAGTTGCCGACCGACACGTGCTGTGCGTTCGGGTTCTTCTGCTTCGCGCGGTCCGTCAGTTCTTCCTGCGTGATGATCAGGTCCTCGTCACCGGACAGGTTCGCGATCGCCTTGTTGGAGACCGTGACCCCTTCGATGCCCGCCTTCTTGATCTTGTTGCGCAGGACGCTGGCGCCCATCGCACTCGAGCCCATGCCGGCGTCGCAGGCGAAGACCAGGTTCTGGACCTTCGTCGCCGTCGCCGTGCTCGCCGAGCCGACGCCGCCGAGGGAGGCCTCGGCCTCTTCCTCGTTGGCCGGGGAGTTGTTGCCGAGCAGGCCGGCGGTCGCCGAGTTGACGTCGCGGCCCTTGTTGGCCTGGAGCTTCGCCATGGCGGCGCTCATGTCTCCGTCGTTGCCTGCGGCGCGGTCGCGCTTGCGGGTGGCGAGGAGGAAGAACGACGCGACCGCGAACGTCACCGCCGCCGAGAACACGACCGACAGGATGACGCCGACGAAGCTGTCACGGGGCGTGTTGCCGAGCACCGCGATGATCGAGCCAGGAGACGCCGGAGCGGTCAGGCCCGAGTTGAAGATGACGTTCGTCAGCACGCCGGTGCCACCACCGAGGATGACGGCGATGAACAGGACCGGCTTCTGCAGCACGTACGGGAAGTAGATCTCGTGGATGCCACCGAAGAACTGGATGATGATCGCGCCGGGAGCGGTCGAACGGGCGATGCCCATGCCGAAGAAGGAGAAGGCGAGCAGGATGCCGAGGCCCGGGCCGGGGTTCGCCTCGAGCAGGAAGAGGATCGACTTGCCCGACTCCTTGACCTGGTCGACGCCGAGCTGGTCGAGCACACCGTGGTTGATGGCGTTGTTCAGGAAGAACACCTTGGCCGGCTCGATGAAGACGCTGGCCAGGGGCAGGAGGGAGTGCGTGATGAGGAACTCCACCGCGACACCGAGAGCGTCGGCGATACCGGTGAAGACCTTCGACAGCCAGAAGAACCCGGCCAGGAACAACCCGAACCCGAGGATGCCCGCGGAGTAGTTGTTGACCAGCATCTCGAAGCCCGGCTTGATCTTGCCGTCCCACAGACGGTCCATCTGCTTGACCAGGTAGGCGCCGAGCGGGCCACAGATCATCGCGCCGAGGATCATCGTCGTGCCGGAGCCGAGGATGACACCCATCGCGAAGATCGAACCGACGACGGCACCGCGGGTCTCGTAGACCATGCGGCCACCCTGGATCGCGATCGCGAGCGGGATGAGGTACGTCAGGATCGGGCCGACGACACCGACGACGCTCCCGTCGCGGGAACCGCCGAGCGCCGCGACGGGCGTCCAGCCGTCCGGGATGAAGAAGGCCGTGATGATGCCCCACGCGATGAAGATCGCGATGTTGGGCATGACCATGCCGGAGAGGAACGTGCCGAACTTCTGAACGGCGACGCGTGCGCCGCCCCGCGACTTCGCGGGTGCGTCGGGCGCTGCAACGGACGACGTTGTCATGTGCGGTGACTTTCTGTGTGGTGGAGCTGCTGCGTGGTGCTCGGAGGGGTGGTGCTGGGGGTGGTGGGTCAGGCGGCGTGCACCGCGGACGCGGCAGCGGACTTCGCGGCCGCCGCCGTGCTCGCGGCGAGTGCCGCCGTCGCCATCTCGCGGGCCTGTTCGAGCGTGTAGCGACCGAGTTCGGCGCGCACGTCGGCCAGGGCCGCGGGGGTCATGGAGAGGGTCGTGGCCCCGAGACCGACGAGGACGACGGCGAGCAGCGGGTCGGCTGCTGCCTCACCGCAGATCCCGACGGCCTTGCCGGCGGTGGCGCCCGCGGAACCGAGCTGCGCGACGAGGCGCAGGACGGCGGGGTGCCACGGGTCCTGGTACGACGCGACGGTGCCGAGCATGCGGTCGGCGGCCATCGTGTACTGGGTCAGGTCGTTCGTGCCGATCGACACGAAGTCGGCGTTCTGGAACACCTGCTCGGCCATCAGCGCGAGCGACGGCACCTCGGCCATGACACCCGCGGTGCGGATGCCGAGCTCGCGGGCCAGGGTGACGAAGTACTCGGTCTCCTCGGCGTCGGCGACCATCGGGGCCATGACCCACAGGTCGGCCTCGGTCGCGGCGTCGGCCTGGGCGAGCGCGGTGAGCTGGTCGCGCAGGACCTCGGGGTGGTTCCGCAGGGCACGCAGGCCGCGGCGTCCGAGGGCCGGGTTCTCCTCGTCCTTGTCGGTGAGGAACGGCAGTGGCTTGTCGGCGCCGGCGTCGAGCGCGCGCACGACGACCTTCTTGCCGGGGAACGCCGCGAGGAGCTGGCGGTACGACTCGGTCTGCTCGTCGACCGTGGGGGCCTTCGGAGAGTCGAGGAAGAGGAACTCGGTGCGGAAGAGCCCCACGCCCTCCGCACCGAGAGCAACGGCGCCGGCGGCGTCGGCGGGGCTGCCGAGGTTCGCGAGCAGGGGCACGACGTGACCGTCGGCGAGGGCACCGGCGGTGAGCGGTGCCGCTGCGGCGGCGAGACGGTCGGTGATGCGGCGCTCGACGTCCGCGACCAGTGCGGCGTCGGGGTCGGTGACGACCGTGCCGGCGATGGCGTCCACGACGACGGACTGACCGTCGGTCAGGTCGTCGGCACCGGTCACGCCGACGATGGCGGTGATGCCCTTGGCGCGGGCGAGGATCGCGGTGTGCGAGGTCGGGCCGCCGTCACGGGTGACGAGTGCCAGGACCTTCTCGAGGTCGAGCAGCGCGGTGTCCGCCGGGGCGAGGTCGCGGGCGACGAGGACGAAGGGGGTGTCCGACTCGGGGACGCCGGGGGCGTGCACGCCGCGGAGCTTCGCGATGATGCGCTGGGCGACGTCGTCGAGGTCGGCCGCGCGCTCCCCCATGTAGCCGCCCATGCCGACGAGCAGGTCGCGGAACTGGGCGAACGCCTCGTACACGGCACGCTCGGCGTTGGTGCCACCGTCGATGCGGGTGTGCACGTCGTCGAGGAGCGTCGGGTCCTGCGCCATGAGCGCCTGGGCCTCGAGCACGGCCTGGGCGTCGCCACCGGCGAGCTGTCCGCGCTTGTTGAGATCGTCCGCCACGGCGGCCAGTGCGTCGTGCACGGCCTGCTTCGCGTCGTCAGCCGAGCCCACCAGGGCGTCCTTCGACGGTTCGCCGAGCGGGTCAGCCATCCGGAGCACGGGGCCGTGGGCAACGCCACGGCCGACGCCGGTGCCGAGCAGTTCGGACATTCGAGACTCCTTCATCTCACACGCGCTTGCGGTGGGGTGGATCGTTCGGTGCACACGACACGGGAACAGACCACGCCCGTGCGGCTGATCAGCACACTACCCCGCTTCGCGTTGACAAACAAACACATCCGGGGATAAAAATACAGAAACAGATGCCCGTTTGCGTCTGGCGGATCGAACGCAGGGGACGACATCCCGGATGTCGTGCCCGAGCATGTCCGTTCCGTTCCGACCCGAGACGACGAGGTCCGATGTACGCACCAGAACGCCACCAGCGCATCGTCGAGCAGGCGCGCGCGCAGGGCCGGGTGGACGTCAAGGACCTGGCCGAGTCGCTCGCCGTCACGCCCGAGACCATCCGCCGCGACCTGACGAGCTTGGAACGCCGCGGCCTCGTCCGTCGTGCGCACGGCGGTGCGATCCCCGTCGAGCGGATCACCCTGCACCCCGGCGTCGGCGACCGTGGCGGCATCAACCAGACCGAGAAGATGGTCATCGCCGAGGCCGCCCTGGCGGAACTGCCCGAGAACGGCTCGATCATGATCGACGCCGGCACCTCGACCATCTGCCTGGCCGAGCTGCTGCCGACCGACCGCGGGCTGACCGTCGTCACGCACTCGCTCCCCGTCGCCACCGCCGTCGCGAACCGCCCGGGCATCGACCTGCACCTGCTCGGCGGCAACATCCGCAGCGACTCCCTGGCCGGTGTCGGCACCTGGACGCACCAGCTCATCGGCATGGTCAGCGTCGACGTCGCCTTCATCAGCATCAACGGCATCACGCCGGAGCGCGGCCTGACGACCCACAACATGGCCGAGGCCGCCGTGAAGAGCGCGATGATCAAGTCCGCACGACGGAGCATCCTGCTCGCCGACCACACCAAGTTCGGCCGCGAGGAGTTCGGTCGCGTCGCCCCGCTCGCCGCGATCGACACGATCATCACCGACCCCGCCGTCAACCTCGACCTGGTCCGCGAGGTCGAGGCCGCCGGCACCGAGGTCTTCTGGCCCGGCCGACCCTGACCGTGCCCCGTCCCCGCCCACCCAGTGCTCGCTAGCATGAGCCAACCACCCATCGACAGGAGTACATCGATGTCCGAAGCCACCCGCACCGTGACCGTCGCCAGCGCATCCGGCCTGCACGCTCGCCCCGCATCCCTCTTCGTCCAGACCGTGACGGCGTCGGGGCACCAGGTCACGATCGCCAAGGGCGACAAGTCCGGGAACGCCGGCAGCATCCTCGCCCTGCTCGGGCTCGGCATCGAGAACGGCGACGAGGTCACCCTCACCGTCTCGGGCGACGACGCCGAGACCACCGCGGACAGCCTGGTCGAGTTCCTGAAGACGGACCACGACGCGGCCTGATCGCGCAGGTCGCGTCCTGTACGCGCCCACCAGACGGACGGGAGGCCCGTGGCTGCGCAGCCACGGGCCTCCCGTCCGTCGTCCGGTCGCCGCTACGGCGCGATGGGCGGGATCGCGCGCAGCTCGCCCCAGGCGAAGGAGCTCTCGGCGATGAAGTCCTGCAGGTCGTCGGCGAGGTCGTGGAGGAGTCCGGGCAGGTCGTCGACGTCCTCGACGAGGCTCCTCGTCCCCTGGGTCTCGCCCCCGATCTCCCAGACGACGCTCATCGAGCCGTCGATGAGTTCGTCCTCCTCGTGGTCGAGTTCCCAGTCCCCGTGCGGGCTCACCCAGAAGCGGGCGGAGCGGAACTCGTCCGGACGGAGCATCTGCGCTGCCACGGGTCGGAACGCGGCGAGCAGCTCGCCGACGGTCATCACGACGGTCATGGGCAGATCGTACGACCGAGGGCTGTCGGCACCCGCCGATAAGGTGTTCTGCATGACACGCCTGCGCCTCGCATCCGTCAACGTGAACGGCGTCCGCGCCGCCTTCCGCAAGGGCATGGGCGACTGGCTCGCCACCCGCGACGTCGACGTGCTGGCCCTGCAGGAAGTGCGCGCGTCGAGCGACGACCTGGCGGCGCTGCTTGGCGACGAGTGGGACATCGTGCACGACCCGGCGACCGCGAAGGGCCGGGCCGGCGTCGCGATCGCATCCCGACACTCCGCTCAGATCCACCGCGTCGCGCTCGGCCCGGACGACTTCGACTCGGCCGGCCGCTGGCTCGAGGCCGACTACGAGATCGGCGGGACGACCGTCACGGTGGTCTCCACGTACGTGCACTCGGGCGAGGTCGACACCCCCAAGCAGGACGAGAAGTGGAAGTTCCTCGACGCGATGACCGAGCGGCTGCCGGCGCTCCGCGAGCACAACCCGCTCGCCGTCGTCGTCGGGGACCTGAACGTCGGGCACGACGAGCGCGACATCAAGAACTGGAAGGGCAACGTCAAGCGAGCCGGCTTCCTGCCGCGCGAGCGCGCCTACTTCTCGCGGTTCTTCGGCGCCGACGGCGAACCGGTCGAGGGTGCCGACGGCTCCACGGGTCCCGGGCTCGGTTGGGTCGACGTGGGCCGCGCCCAGGCCGGCGACGTCGACGGCCCGTTCACGTGGTGGTCGTGGCGCGGGCAGGCCTTCGACAACGACACCGGCTGGCGCATCGACTACCAGATGGCGACGCCCGACCTGGCCGCCAAGGTCACGGAGTACACGGTCGACCGCGCCGCGGCGTACGACCAGCGATGGTCCGACCACGCCCCCGTGGTCGTCGACTACGAACTCTGACCCCTCTTCTCTCGCTTCACCTGACGCACCGGAGCACCACCATGACCAAGACCCGCATCTTCTCGGGCATCCAGCCGTCCGCCGGATCGCTGCACCTCGGCAACTACGTCGGGGCGCTCATGCAGTGGAGGACCCTGCTCGACGACTACGACGCCATCTACTGCGTCGTCGACATGCACGCCATCACCTCGCCGCAGGACCCGGCCGAGCTCCGCGCGAACACCCGGGCCACCGCTGCGCAGTACATCGCGTCGGGCATCGACCCGTCCAAGGCGACGCTGTTCGTGCAGTCGCACGTGCCCGCCCACGCCGAGCTCGCCTGGGTGCTGAACACCCTGACCGGCTTCGGCGAGGCGAGCCGGATGACCCAGTTCAAGGACAAGTCGGCACGCCAGGGCGCCGAGGCTGCGTCGGTCGGGCTCTTCACCTACCCGATCCTGATGGCCGCGGACATCCTGCTCTACGACACCAAGGTCGTGCCGGTCGGGGACGACCAGCGACAGCACGTGGAACTCACGCGCGACCTGGCCGGACGCTTCAACTCGCGCTTCGGTGACACCTTCGTCACGCCCGAGGCACGGATCCTGACCGAGACCGCGCGCATCTACGACCTGCAGGACCCGACCAGCAAGATGAGCAAGTCCGCAGCGTCGGACAACGGCCTCATCCGCCTGCTCGACGACCCGAAGCGCACCGCGAAGAAGATCAAGTCGGCCGTCACCGACGCCGAGCGCGAGATCCGGGCCGACCGCCAGGCCAAGCCCGGTGTGACGAACCTGCTGTCGATCCTGTCGGCGTTCACCGGCACCTCGATCGCCGCGCTCGAGGAGTCGTTCGCCGGCAAGGGCTACGGCGACCTGAAGGGCGACGTCGCCGACGCCGTCGTGGCCGAGCTCGAACCGGTCCGCGCCCGCACGCTCGAACTGCTCGACGACCCGGCGGAGCTCGACCGGCTGCTCGCCGTCGGCGCCGACCGCGCCGAGTCGATCGCCCAGGAGACCCTGGCCCGCGTCTACGACCGCATCGGGTTCGTCCCGCGGTCGCGCGGCTGACCGTGCAGCCCGTCACGCTCGAGTCGGCGCGGGTCCGGCTCGACCTGCCCACCCGCGCCGACACCGCCGCGATCACCGAGGCCTGCCAGGACCCGGAGATCGTCCGGTGGACGACGGTGCCGACGCCGTACCGCGAGCAGGATGCCCGGACCTTCGTCGACGCCCTGGTCGGACCGGGGTGGGCATCGGACCGCGAGTACACGTGGGCGATCCGACCGGCCGGTTCGACGTGGCTCGCGGGCATCATCAGCTACCGCACCGCCGGCCGTGATCTCGGGTTCTGGCTCGCACCGTCCGCGCGCGGTGCCGGACTCATGCACGACGCCGTCCGGCTCGTGGTCGACTGGGCGTTCGAGCAGGGTGCGCCGGACGTCTACTGGGAGTGCTACGAGGGCAACGCAGCGTCGGCAGCGGTCGCCCGTGCGGCCGGGTTCTCGTTCACGGGCCTCGGCGCAGCACGGGTGCCGGACCGGGACGGCGGCCCGACCGCGGCGTGGACCGCACTGCGACGCGCCGACGGCACCCCAGCCTCCGAGCTCCCCTGGCCCGTCGCCTGAACGCGCTCACATCCGTGGTGACGTGTCACCCAACCGCCGCCGGTAGGCTCGGCCCGTGAGCGACACGGCACGACCCACCGAGGTCCGGGCGATGCGCCGCGGGCTCGAACTCGCGGCCCTCGGGCCCGTCGTCGGCGACCACGCCCGCGTCGGTGCCGTGATCCTCTCCCCCACCGGCGAGGTCCTCGCCGAGGGGTGGCACAAGGGCGCCGGCACCCCGCACGCCGAGGTCGACGCGATGGCCAAGGTCGACCCGGCACTGCTGCGCGGCGCGACGGCGGTCGTCACCCTCGAACCCTGCAACCACGTCGGCCGCACCGGGCCGTGCGCCGTGGCCCTGCTCGACGCCGGGATCGCCCGGGTCGTGTACGCGATCGACGACCCCGGCGCCGACGTGCACGGCGGCGCCGATCGACTCCGTGCCGCCGGGGTCCAGGTCGTCTCCGGGGTCCTGGCCGACCAGGCCGAGGCGTTCCTCGAACGGTGGCTGCTCTCGGTCCGGCTCGGCCGACCGTGGGTCACCGTGAAGTGGGCGTCCAGCCTGGACGGGCGCGCCGCCGCTGCCGACGGCACGAGCAAGTGGATCACCGGCGCCGCCGCACGGCAGCACGTGCACGAACAGCGCGCAGCCCACGACGCGATCCTCGTCGGCACCGGCACCGTCCTGGCCGACGACCCGAGCCTGACCGCGCGCGGGGACGCCGGCGAACTGCTCGCCGACCAGCCCCTCGCCGTGGTGCTCGGTGACCGCCCGGTGCCTGCCGACGCCGCCGTCCGTCGGCACCCGCGCGGGTTCGTCACCCTGCCCGGACACGACCTGGCCACCTCGCTCGGCGCACTGCGCGGGCACGGGGTGCACTCGGTGTTCGTCGAGGGTGGCCCCACGGTCGCCTCGGCGCTCATCGCCGCCGGACTCGTCGACGAGTACCTGGTGTACATCGCCCCGGTGCTGCTCGGCGGTCCCCGGGTCGCCCTCGACGACCTGGGGGTGGGAAGCATCTCCGACCGTCGGCGGTTGGACGTACTATCGACCACTAGCCTCGGCCCCGACCTGCTGGTCCAAGCCCGACCGCAGCATCCGCAGCACCAGAACCAGCACCAGAACCAGCACCAGCACGACCGCCAGCAGCAGCACGACGCGACACCCGGGCTCGGGAACGACGGGCCCACGAACGACCGGAGCACCCCATGACCGATGCGCTGACCTCCCCCACGCCGGGGAGCCCGGTCAAGTTCGAGGTGTCGACGAACGTGCCGACCACCCACGGCACCTTCCAGATGCGCGCCTACCGCGACCTCGTGACGAGCGCGGAGCACGTCGCGATCATCGGCACCCTGCCGGACGGCTCGATGCCCACCGACGGCGCGCTCGTCCGGGTGCACTCCGAGTGCCTGACCGGTGAGGCCTTCGGCTCGCTGAAGTGCGAGTGCGGCCCCCAGCTCGACGCCGCGCTCGACACGATCGCGGCCGAGGGCGGTGTGGTCATCTACCTGCGCGGGCAGGAGGGCCGCGGCATCGGCCTCATCAACAAGCTCAAGGCCTACCGCCTGCAGGAGGACGGTCTCGACACCCTCGACGCCAACCTCGCGCTCGGCCTGCCCGCCGACTCACGAGCCTACGGCGGCGCCGCGGGCATCCTCGCCGACCTCGGCATCACCCGGGTCCGGCTGCTGTCGAACAACCCCGAGAAGCGCCGCCAGCTCGAGGAGCACGGCATCACCGTCGACTCCCTCGTGCCGCTCGTCGTCGGCATCTCGGCGCAGAACGCCGGGTACCTCGACACCAAGCGCGACCGGATGGGCCACCAGCTGCCCGAGCACCTCGAAGCGGGTGCCGGCGCGGGCGCCTGAGCACGAACGGGCGACGGACGCTGCGGCCAGCTGACTCTGGGCTGATTCGCAGGCAGACGACATCTGTCGTATGATCGGGCTTCCGTCACAAGCGGTCCCCCCTTCAGCCGAACGCACCCGATCGGTGCCCGCGCCACCCCGCGCGAACCGATCGGTGTCCGCCGTTTCGGATCCTCGTGCTCCCCGTCGGGAGCACGCAGCACGGAAGACCCCGCACTGTCATGACCGCCGCCCCGGCACCCGCAACGCCCACCTCCGCTCCGGCACCCGCCGGCAACCCGCGCTCCCGCGTCGTCATCGCGAGCCTCGTCGGCACGTCGATCGAGTTCTACGACTTCTACGTCTACGCGACCGCCGCGGTGCTCGTCTTCCCGACGCTGTTCTTCCCGAACGAGGACCCGACGGCCTCGCAGCTGTCGTCCTTCGTCACCTTCGCCCTGGCGTTCTTCGCCCGGCCGGTCGGGTCGATCATCTTCGGGCACTTCGGTGACCGGATCGGCCGCAAGACCACCCTCGTCGCGTCGCTGCTCGTGATGGGCACCGCCACGTTCCTGATCGGCTGCCTGCCGACGTTCGACACCATCGGGGTCTGGGCCCCGGTCCTGCTCGCCGTGATGCGCTTCGCCCAGGGCGTCGGGCTCGGCGGCGAGTGGTCCGGTGCGGCCCTGCTCGCGACCGAGAACGCGCCGAAGGGCAAGCGCGGCGTGTTCGGCTCGATGCCGCAGCTCGGTGCCCCGATCGGCTTCCTGCTCGCGAACGGCCTGTTCATCGCGATCAACGCGGCGATGCCCGCCGGTGCCGACGGCACCCCGAACGCCGACTTCCAGGCGTGGGGCTGGCGCATCCCGTTCCTGCTCTCCGCCGTGCTCGTCATCATCGGTCTGTACGTGCGCTTCAAGCTCGTCGAGTCGCCGGTGTTCCGGGGCGTGCAGGAGTCCGGCACGGTCGCGAAGGTCCCGCTCGGTCGGGTGTTCCGCACCTCGTGGCGGGCCGTCATCGTCGGTACGTTCGGCATGGTCGCCACGTACGTGCTCTTCTACTTCATGACGACCTTCACCCTGTCGTACGGCACGACCGGCTCCGAGGCGAGCGCGCTCGTCCCGAAGGTCGGCCTCGGGTACACCCGTGGCGAGTTCCTGACCCTGCTCATGATCGGCGTCGTGTTCTTCGGCATCTTCACCCCGATCGCGGGGCTGCTCGCCGACAAGTTCGGCCGCCGCAAGACCCTCATCCCGACCACGATCGGCATCGCGCTGTTCGGCCTGACGTTCCAGTTCTGGTTCGCGGCGTCGAGCGGGCCGATCACGGTGGTGACGTTCCTCATCGTCGGGCTCTCGCTGATGGGGCTGACCTTCGGTCCGATGGGTGCGCTGCTGCCCGAGCTGTTCCCGACGAACGTCCGGTACACCGGCTCGGCCATCGCGTACAACGTCGCGTCGATCCTCGGTGCGTCGCTCGCCCCGACGATCGCGCTGGCGCTCTGGAAGCCGGACGGCGACATCTTCCTGGTCGGCCTGTACCTGACGATCGCCGCGGTCGTGACGCTGGTCGCGCTGCTCTTCGTGCGCGAGACGAAGTCGAAGGACATCGCCGACGCCTGATCGGGGACCACCCGCGGGACAGGAGGCCCGGTGCCAGCTGGCACCGGGCCTCCCGTCCGTCGTGTGCGCGCCTCGCCCCCCGCGCAACACGCCGTCGTGTCAGCGGGACGCCGCCTGGCCGCCGAGACGCCGCCGGATCCGGCGGCGTCTCGCGCGCGTGGCGGCGTCGAACGAAGACGCCGGCGTCTGCGCACCCGATGCAGCGCGGCGAGACCCGTCAACGCAGGTTGACGGATGGCGGTGCGTCAATGTAGGTTGACACCCATGGACCGACCGACCATCACGAGCCTCGCGGCCGGAGCATCAGGGGACGACCCGTTCTCCGCCCTCGCCAACGTGCGGGAGCTGCGCCGTGAGCTCGACCGGACCGAAGAGCTCGCCGCGCGACGTGCCCGCACCGCTGGCGCCTCGTGGCAGGAGATCGCGACGCTGCTCGGTGTCAGCCGACAGGCAGTGCACAAGAAGTACGGCAGAAACTAGGAACACGATGAGCTTCCCCTTCGCACGCCCGAAGACCTCCGACGGCCCCCGCGCCACGTTCGGTCGCCTGCTGTCCTACCTGTTCGAGAACAAGCCCGCGATGGTCGTGATCATCGTGCTGAGCGTCCTCGGTGCGGGGGCCTCGCTCGCGCAGCCACTCCTGGTCAACCAGGTCATCACCGCGGTGCAGCAGGGCAACACCCTCAGCACGCTCGTGTGGCTGCTGGTCGGGCTCGTCATCGTCGCGGGGGTGCTGAACGGCGTCCAGCACTTCCTGCTGCAACGCGCGGGTGAGGGCGTCGTGCTCTCCACCCGCCGCAAGCTCATCGCCCGCATCCTCAACCTGCCGATCTCGGAGTTCGACACGCGCCGCACCGGCGACCTGGTGTCCCGCGTCGGCAGCGACACCACGCTCCTGCGTGCCGTCCTGACCCAGGGGCTGATCGAGTCGATCGGCGGCGCGCTCACGTTCATCGGCGCCATCATCGCGATGGCCATCATCGACCCGCTGCTGCTCGGCATCGTGATCGTGATCGTCCTGATCGCGATCGTCGTCGTCGGTGGGCTGAGCCGTCGCATCCGGGTCGCCTCGAAGCGGGCGCAGGAGAAGGTCGGCGACCTCACCGCCGCCGTCGAACGCGGGATCGGCGCGGTCCGGACCATCCGCGCGGCCGGCGCCACCGAACGCGAGGTGCGCGAGGTCGACGGCCACGCGACCGAGGCCTACAAGCGGGGCCTCGACATCGCCAAGATGTCCGCGTTCGTCGTCCCCGTCGCGAGCATCGTCATGCAGGTCGCGTTCATCGCCGTCCTGGGCGTCGGCGGGGCACAGGTCGCGGCCGGCACCATCACCATCGCGACGCTCATCACGTTCATCCTGCTGCTCTTCATGATGATCATGCCGCTCGGCCAGGCGATGGGCGCGGCCGTGGCCGTCGCCCAGGCGCTCGGCGCGCTCGGCCGGATCGAGGAGATCCTGCACCTGCCGACGGAGTCGCAGGACGACGAGTCGGTCCGGCCCGCCGCAGCTGTCGCCACCGACGACGCCATCGCGTTCGAGCACGTCTCGTTCCGGTACCGCGTCCAGGCGGACGCCTCGGGTGCCGACGGCGCGGTCGCGTCCGACCCCGCGGATCGTCCAGGAGGCCCGGATCGCGTCGACGACGAGCGCCCGGCCGACGACGTGGTGCTCCACGACGTGTCGTTCCGGGTGCCCCGCGGCTCACGCGTCGCACTCGTGGGTCCGTCCGGTGCCGGCAAGTCGACGACCCTGGCGCTGATCGAGCGGTTCTACGACCCCACCGACGGCGTCATCCGCCTGGGTGGCATCGACGTCCGCGGCATGGACCGCGACGAGCTCCGCGCCCAGATCGGCTACGTCGAGCAGGATGCCCCCGTGCTCGCGGGCACGATCCGCGCCAACCTACTGCTCGGGTCGCCGAACGCCACCGAGGACGACTGCGTCCGGGTGCTCGAGGCGGTCAACCTCGGCGAGGTCCTGCACCGCGATCCCCGCGGTCTCGACGCGCAGGTCGGTGAGGACGGCGTGATGCTCTCCGGTGGCGAACGACAGCGCCTGGCCATCGCCCGCGCGCTGCTCGCCGCTCCCCCGATCCTGCTGCTCGACGAGTCGACGTCGTCACTCGACGGGGTCAACGAGCAGAAGATGCGGCTCGCGATCGACGCCGTCGCCGAGGACCGCACCCTGCTCGTGATCGCCCACCGGTTGTCGACGGTGGTCGACTCCGACGTGATCGTCGTGCTCGAGCACGGCCGCGTCGTCGGCAGCGGCACGCACTCCGAGCTCGTGGAGTCGACGCCGCTCTACCGCGACCTGGCGAAGCACCAGCTGCTGGTGTGAGCGCCGGTACGGCCGCGAGTACCGCGGCCTTACCGGCGATCCAGGCTCGGGCTCAGGCTCAGGCTCAGGCGGCGAAGGGGTCCGGCGTCAGCACGTAGACGGTCTCGAGGTACTCCTCGATGCCCTCGTGCGACCCCTCGCGGCCCAGGCCCGAGGACTTCACGCCGCCGAACGGGAACGCCGCGTTCGAGACGACGCCCGTGTTCAGCCCGAGCATGCCCGTCTCCAGGCGCTCGGCGAGCCGCTGACCACGCCGGAAGTCGGTCGTGAAGGCGTAGGCGATGAGCCCGTACTCGGTGTCGTTCGCGAGCCGGATCCCCTCGTCCTCGGTGCTGAAGCGCGTGACCGACGCGACCGGTCCGAAGATCTCCGTCGTCATGATCTCCGAGCCGGGCTGCACGTCGTCGATCACCGTCGCCTCGTAGAAGGTGCCCGGGCGGTCGATCCGGTTGCCGCCGGTGACGAGCCGGGCACCGCGACCGAGGGCGTCGTCGACGAGCGAGGCAGCCTTGTCCACGGCGCGGTCGTCGATGAGCGGTCCGAGCGTCGTGCCGTCCTCGGTGCCCCGGCCGACGCGCAGGGCGTCCACCTTCTCGGTGAGGGCCGCGACGAACGCATCGGCGATGCCGTCCTGCACGAAGAACCGGTTCGCGGCGGTGCAGGCCTCGCCCGTGTTGCGGAACTTCGCGAGCATCGCCGCGTCCACCGCCTTGTCGAGATCGGCGTCGTCGAACACGAGCAGCGGAGCGTTGCCGCCGAGCTCCATGCTCGTCTTGAGCACGTTGTCCGCCGCCTGCTTGAGGAGCGCCGAACCGACCGGGGTCGAACCGGTGAACGTCAGCTTCCGCAGGCGCGGGTCGGCGATGATCGGCTCGGACAGCCCCTTGGCGTCACTCGACGGGATCACGTTGAGCACACCGTCCGGCAAACCGGCACGGCGGAAGAGCTCGACCAGGAACAGGGTCGTCAGCGGGGTGAGGTCGGCCGGCTTCGCGACCACCGTGCAGCCGGCGGCCAGGGCCGGGCCGATCTTCCGCGTCGCCATCGCGAGCGGGAAGTTCCACGGGGTGATCGCGTACACGGGGCCGACCGGACGCTTCAGCACGATCGCGCGGCCGGTGCCCTCGGGGTTCGTGCGGTAGTCGCCGGTGATGCGGACCGCTTCCTCCGAGAACCATCGCAGGAACTCGCCGCCGTAGACGACCTCACCGCGGGCCTCGGCCAGGGGCTTGCCCATCTCGAGCGACATCAGGGCCGCGAGGTCGTCGGCGTGCTCGTGCACCAGGTCGAAGGCCCGGCGCAGGATGTCCGAGCGCGTGCGTGGGGCCGTCGCCGCCCACGACTCCTGCGCCGCGGCGGCTGCGTCGAGGGCGGCGATGCCGTCCTCGGGGGTGGCGTCGGCGACCTCGGCCAGGACGGCACCGGTCGACGGGTCGTGCACGGCGAAGGTGAACCCGCTCGACGAGGCGCGCCAGGTGCCGCCGATGAAGAGTCCGGTGGGGACGCCCTCGACGCGGACGTGCTCGTCGGCGACGGTGGTGGTGGTTTCGTTCGTGGTGGTGTCGGTCACAGTCGTGCTCCTCCTGGGTTCGCGAGGCCCTCGTCCATGTCGCTGCGGTCGACGTGTCCGCCGGCCGCCCGGATCTCGTCGAGCGCCCGGGCGCTGCGCTCGACGTCGACCCCGGCCACCAGGTCCTCGTACACGGCGACGTCGAGGCCCGCGGCACGGGCGTCGAGCGCCGAGGCACGGACGCAGTGGTCGGTGGCGATGCCGACGACGTCGATCGTGTGCACGCGGCGCTCGGCGAGCACCTCGGCCAGCGGGACGCCCGCCTCGGTCCGGGCCTGGAACGCCGAGTAGTCCGGCGTGCCCTGCCCCTTGCGGACGTCGACGTCGATCAGTGCGGTGTCGAGATCGGGGTGGTAATCGGCGCCGGGTGTGCCGGCGACGCAGTGCACCGGCCACGTGTCGACGAAGTCGGGTCCGTCGGGTCCGGCGAAGTGTCCGCCGTTGTCGTCGTCGCCGTGGTGCCAGTCGCGGGACGCCACGATCAGGTCGTACTCGTCCCCGTGCCGACCGAGGAACGCGGTGATGCGCTTCGCGAGCGCCGCTCCCCCGGTGACCGCGAGCGCACCGCCCTCGGTGAAGTCGTTCTGGACGTCCACGACGAGCAGTGCTCTTGCCATGGGTCCATCCAACACCCGTCGGCTCAGGAGCCGGTGAGCTTGCTCCCGCACGAGTAGGTCGCGGCGGTCACCGCGTCGAGTGCCGGCAGTGCCGCTGCACGCGGCGAACCGATGGCGTAGAAGGCGAAGGTCAGCCGCGACCCGTCGGCGGCGTCGATGTAGCCGCCGAGGGTGTTCGCGCTGTCGATCCAGCCAGTCTTCGCATGCACCTTGCCGCGGGCGACCGCGTTCGCGCCGGTGAACCGGCTGGCCAGGGTGCCGGACTGGCCGGACACCGGCAGGGCGTTCGCGAGCGTGCCGAGGCCCTTCGCGCCGGAGGCGACCTGCACCATGAGGTGTGCGACGAACTCCGGCGACACGGCGTTCGAGGCACTCTCGCCCGAACCGTCCTTGATCACGATGCCGGCCGGGTCGAGGCCGTAGGAGCGCAGTGCCGACTGGTACACGGACGACAGCGACGCCGCCGAACCGTTCGAGCCTGACTCCTTCGAGGACACCCGGGCGAGCATCTCGGCCAGGGTGTTGTCCGAGTTCGGGATCATCTGCCCGATGAGCGTCGACACCGGCTGCGACGACACCGTGGCGATCGTCTCGGTGCCGGTGGTCGCCCGCTTGACGATCTGCGCGGACGAGGCGCCAGCGACACCAGCGTTCGCCAGTGCCGTCCGGAAGGCGATGCCGGCGCGTCCGACCGGGTCCTCCGACCGGGGCGAGGTCGCCGCTGCGGGGTTCGCCCGGTCACCGTCGACCATGAGCGCCGTGACCTTCGGCTGGTACCCGATGGTGCGCTCGGACACCGGCCACGTGGGGTCCCAGGCGTCAGCGTCGCTCCAGTACGAGTCGTCGGTGACGATCGTGGTGACCGGGGTGTCGCCGACCTTCGCCTTCACCTGCTGCGCGAGCTGGGCGAGGGTCGGGGCGCCCGGGTACACCGTGCCGCCACCGGCGGACAGCGTCGCGTCGCCGTGGCCGACCAGGGCGACGGCGTTCGCGGACTCCCGCGCGACGGTCGTCGGGATGCGGTGGTCGCCCCCGAGCACCGAGAGCGCGGTCGCCGAGGTCAGGGTCTTCATGACGCTGCCGGTCTGGGCGGCCCGCTCGCCGTGCTTGGAGAACAGGACCTTGCCCGTCTTCGCGTCCATCACGTACCCCTCGAAGTCGCCGAGGCCACTCGCCGACGCCGCGGTCGCGATCGAGCAGGTCCGGAGCGCGGACGGACCCGCGAGGTCGTCCGGCAGCGCGCGGGCTTCGGGGGTCGGGGTGGGGGACGGCTTCGTGGTCGGGCGCTTCGTGGTGGTCGTCCGGTCCGGAGCCGAGGACGCGGTCCGGGTCGGGCTCGGCGCCGCAGCGGTCCGGGAGTCCGGGGTCGTGGCCGCCGCGACGGCGACGGCCCCACCGGAACCGACCACGAGCAGCGCCGCGAGACCACCGGCGATCCAGGGGACCGGGCGCCGCGCGGCGGAGGCGCGCACCGCGGTGACGGCGGCGCGGAACCGCTCCGGGACGGAACGCGGGGTGGGCTGCTGCTCGGACATCGCGACCGATCCTACGGAACTGCGGCAGGAGCCTCCAGGCCGGATCCGGGATCCGTGGCGGACGGGAGCCGGATCAGGGAGCCGTGCCGGGACCGTCGGCCGGGTACCGGACCCCGACCTGGCGTCGTGCCTCGTCCAGCACCGCCATGATCGCGACGGTCTCGTCCGGGTCCATCGGGCCGCCGTCGTGGCGGCCCGACGTGATCATCGTCTCGAAGGCGCGGGCCTCGTGCTCGTAGCCGGCGAGTTCCTCGCGACCGTCGAACTCCTCGACGACGGCTCCGTCGCGATCGCGGATCCGCCAGGTGGTCGGCGTGTACCAGGTGGAGTCGAGGTCGATGCGGCCGGTCTCGCCGATGATCGACGCGGTGTTCGGGCTCCGCAGGTCCATCCCGAAGTGGATCATCGACTGCGCACCGCCCTCGTGCGTCATGACCAGGCCCATCTGCTCGTCGACGCCCTGCTCGCTCAGCGTCCCGGCTGCGACCAGCGCGGTCGGCACCCCGAGCACGTCCACCGCGAAGGACACCGGGTAGATCCCGAGGTCGAGCATCGCGCCCCCGCCGAGTGCCGGGTCGCGCAACCGGTGGCCGGGGTCCGTCGGGAGGGCCTGGTGGTGGGTCGCCTCGACCACCACCGGACGGCCGATCCGTCCCTCGGCGACGACCTCGCGGATCATCGCCATCTGCGGCAGGAAGCGGGTCCACATCGCCTCCATCACCGCGACACCGGCTTGCCTCGCGGCGTCGACGACCGTCCGGGCCTCGTCCGCGGTCATCGTGAAGGCCTTCTCGACCAGGACGTGCTTGCCCGCCCGGATCGCGAGCAGGGCGTCCTCGGCGTGCCGGACGTGCGGGGTCGCGACGTAGACCGCGTCGACGTCGTCGTCCGCCACCAGGTCCTCGTAGGAACCGTGGGCCCGCTCGATGCCGAACTCGGCGGCGAAGGCCTCGGCGTGTTCCCGGGTGCGGCTGCCCACGGCCGTGAACACGATGCCGGCCGCGGTGCAGTCACCCACGAAGGACCGTGCGATGCCGCCTGTGCCGATGACTCCCCAGCGAACCGTCATGGGTCCTGTCTACCAGCGCGGGGTGGGCTGCGGCGGGCCCCGCCTCGGGTCGTCAGCGGCGGTGCTTGCCGAGCGCGGCGTCCGGGGCGGCCATCGGGTGGTTCCGGAACCAGCGCAGGAGCTCACGGGCACGGCTCGTGTCGGCGCTCGCATCGCCCTCGGCGAGGAACGAGTCGAAGCCGTCGGGCAGGTCGGCGTCCGGTTCGCGGTGGAACGCCATCTTCCACTCGCCGAAACGCCGGGTGTGGATGCGCTCCTCGACGAGCAGGCCGACGTCGGTGTGCCGCGGGTCGTCGATGATGCGCTGGTACGTCTCGAGCACGGCTGACTCCGGGCCCTCGAGCAGCTGCATGAACCGGCCGTCCTTGTAGACGAGCAGGCCGGACAGGCCGGACGCGGTGTTGCGGACCCGTGCGTGCTCGAGCAGTGCGTCGAGCCGCTCCTGGTCGAACACCTCGTTCGCTGCGCTCATGTAGACCAGGGACAGCAGCATGACGACCTCTCGGTGACGACGGAACGGGTTCGTGTCCCATCGTTATCCGAGTGGCCCGGCAAGGGAATCCCCAGAACGGGGATCGTTCCCGCCCGCGCACCCGCGTCGAGGTTCGGGTCATCGACGCGAGCACACGGGTGTCGGGTCGTACGACCGGACTGATTCGGAGCCCCCGTCCGGGGGGTTTGGTCACTCCGTGTCGTAGGTGCGGACCCAGTCGATCTGCACGTGCCCCGGGTCGCCCCAGTTGCCGATCTGGAACATGTAGCGGTGCGGCGTGGTGGGCACGTTGCGCGGCACCGTGAACACCAGCTTGCCGTCGAGGTAGTACCGGATGATCTTCCCCGGCACCCACTCGGTCGTGTAGGTGTGCCAGTCGTTCCAGGACACCCGGGTGTTGTAGTGCTCGGTCCGCTTCTCGAGCCCCTGGAGCATCGAGTGGTGGAAGACGCGCGGTGAGCCGTTGAACTGCCCCTCCGGGTAGTTCAGCTCGCCGTCCGCCCAGGCGTTCGACGTCGGCCAGAGCATGACCGCGATCCCGTTGCCGTCGCCACCGGTCGCCCGCGCACGGATGCTGAAGGTGCCGCCGACGTGTGACCAGGCGCCGGTGGGCGTGCCGAACGTTCCGGCAGCGCCGTGCTCCCCGTCCATCGCGACGTCCAGGTAGCCGTCGTGGGCGCTGATGAGCTTGTCCGAGTAGTACTTGCCGCCCGTACCGTCGGGGTACGGCTGCCACGAGTTCCGGTACGTCTCGGCGAAGGGGCCGCCCGCTGCGGCGGGGGTGTCGAAGTCCTCGGAGAAGGTCGGCTCGCGGTCCGCGAGGTACGCGGGACCGGTCGCGGACGCCGTCGGGGTCGCGGACGGACCGGTGCTCGGCGACGAGGTCGATGCGGACGTGGCACGGGACTCGGGCACGGCTGCCGCGGTGACCGCGAGGGCTCCGGCGGTGGCAGCGACCACGACGATGACCAGGACACGCTTCAGCACGGCGGCACCGCCGGTGGAGCGCTGGGCTGGTGGTCGGTCATCGTGTCCCCCGTTTCGCGGACAAGGGTAGCCCGCGAACGCGCCCGACGTCTGTCCCTCGGGCGAGGGACACGGGTTTCGTCCGGAATACGAAAACCCCGGTCAGAGCCACTTCGAGTGGGTCTGACCGGGGTGTTCACGGAGCCGCCTGTCGGAATCGAACCGACGACCTATTCATTACGAGTGAATCGCTCTACCGACTGAGCTAAGGCGGCGCACACTCCATGTCCGGAGTGGCACGAGCAATGACTATACAGGTTCAGACGAGTGAACGCGAAACCAGCACGCCGAGCTCGGAGAAGGACCGTTCGAGCTCGTCGACCAGGTGTGTTCCGGCCTCGGAACCCGACCACTCCCACCACGCGTGGCGCAGGGCGGCGAGGGCGACGATGGCCGCGAGACCCGCGCGGCGGCGGAGTGCCTCGGCGTCGGCGGCGAGCTCCGGGTCGGCGTGTTCGAGCCGGCGCGCGACGGCCGCCTGCAGCTCCGCCTGGAACTCCTTCATGGACGCCATGCGACGGCTGAACAGCTCCGGGTTCGCGCGGAGGACCTGCTGCCGCTCCTCGATGAGCCCGCGCTCCTCGATCAGTTCGCGCGTGGAGTGCACGAGCAGCGTGCCGATGTCGGCGAGCAGGTCACCGCTCGGACCACCGTCGACGAACGCCTGCAACGCCGCGTCGTCGGGCAGCTGCGGGTCGTCCCCGAGGATCGCCTGCTCCTTGCTCGGGAAGTAGTTGAAGAACGTCCGGGGCGAGACGTCGGCCCGCCGGGAGATCTCGTCCACCGTCACCGCGCCGAGGCCGTCCTCGATGGCGATCCGGAGCGCAGCCTGCTGGATGGCGCGCCGGGTGGCGCGGCGCTTCCGTTCGCGCAGGCCGGGTTCAGCGTCGGGCATGCCGTGATTGTCGCACGCCGTGCCTCAGCGGCGGGCGCGGGCGATGGTGACGAGCAGTGCTTCGAGCGCCAGGAGTGCCGCCACGTTCGCCGCGATGCGCTGGCGCGCCAGGGCCACGGCGTCGAGGACCTCGAGCGCGGCAGCGGGCGGTGTCGTCGGCAGCGCGTGTTCGAGCTGGTCCTGCATGGCCAGGTTGACCGGTTCAGCGGGGGCTCCGAGCCCCAGCAGGAGCAGGTCGCGGTACAGGGACGAGACGTCGACCAGGATCCGGTCGAGCCCGTCGCGCAGGCTCCGGGTCGCCCGGCGCTTCTGGTCGTCCTCGAGGGCGCGGAGCTGCGACCGGAGCGCCGGCGGGATCGTCCCGCCGGGTTCGACCCCGAGCGAGCGCAGGGCCGCGTCGCGCTCTTCGGAGTCGCGCTGCTCGGTGATGGACTTCGCGTCTTCGTCGGCGACGGCGAGGAGTTCGGCGGCCGCCATGACGGCGTCACCAACGCTCCGCACACCGAGCACGGTCGTCAGGGTCCGGCGGCGACGGTCACGGGCCGGCTCGCTCGTGGCGAGACGCTGCGCCATGCCGATGTGGCTCTGCGCCTGACGAGCAGCATCCATCGCGAGGGCACGGTCGACACCGGTGCGGGCGACGAGCAGGTCGGCGACGGACTCGATGCCGGGCACGCGCAGGCGGACCGAGCGGACGCGCGACCGGATCGTCGGCAGCAGGTCGGCCTCACTCGGGGCACAGAGGATCCACACCGTGCGCTCCGGGGGTTCCTCGAGCGCCTTGAGTAGCAGGTTCGAGGTGCGCTCGGTCATGCGGTCGGCGTCTTCGATGATGACGACGCGGTAGCGGCCGACCGACGGCGAGTAGTACGACGAGGTGACGAGCTGCCGGATCTCGTCGATCGTGATGATCACGCGCTGGGTCGTGAGCACCGAGACGTCGGGGTGGGTCTTCGCGGTGATCTGCCGCAGGGTGTGGTCGTCGTCGGGGCCGTTGCCCACGAGCGCCGCGGCGAAGGCGGTCGCCACGTTCGAACGCCCCGACCCGGGCGGGCCGGTGATGAGCCACGAGTGCGTCATGCCACCGGTGCCGTCGGTGGACTCGGCCGCGTTGCGCAGCGACGCGACCGCTTCTTCCTGCCCGGTCAGGCCGTCCCACACGCTCACGGGACCATCCTGTCAGTGACCACCGTCATGCCGGGTCGATCCCGACGAGCGGGGCGACCGCTCGACGGACCGCGTCCTGCACGGTGTCGGTCGGGGCCGAGGCGTCGACCACCAGGAAGCGCGCCGGCTCGGCCTCGGCCATCGCGAGGAAGGCCTGACGGACGGACTCGTGAAACGCCGCAGCCTCGGACTCGAGGCGGTCGAACGTGTCGCCCCGCGCCGCGGCCACCCGGGCGCGTCCGACGGTGACGTCGAGGTCGAGCAGGATCGTGAGGTCCGGTGCCAGGCCGTCCGCCGCCCACTCTGAGACGGACCGGACCTGCTCGGCGCCGAGCCCGCGCGCGACGCCCTGGTAGGCGACGGACGAGTCGATGTAGCGGTCCTGCAGGACGACCTCGCCGCGTGCGATCGCCGGACGGACGACCGTCTCGACGTGCTGGGCTCGGTCGGCCGCGTACAGCAGCGCCTCGGCCCGGGGCGCGACGTGGCCCCGCTCGTGCAGGACCATCTGCCGGATCTGGACGCCGAGGTCGGTGCCGCCGGGCTCGCGGGTGCGGACCACGGTCCGACCGTGCGCACCGAGCCACGCCGAGAGCAGCTCCGCCTGGGTCGTCTTGCCCGCGCCGTCGCCGCCCTCGAGCGTGATGAAGCGACCGGTCACTTCTTCTTGGCCGCCGTCCGACGAGCCGGGGTCTTCTTCTTGACCGGCCCCTTGGCACGCTTGTCGGCGATGAGCTGGACCGCGCGGGCGTGGTCGACGGCCTCGACGTCCTCGCCCTTCGGGATGGTCGCGTTCGTCTCGCCGTCGGTGACGTACGGGCCGAACCGGCCGTCCTTCATCTTGATCGGCTTGCCGGACACCGGGTCGGCGTCGAACTCCTTGAGCGCGGCGCTCGCGGTGCGGTTGCCGCCGTACTTCGGCTGCGCGAACAGCTCGAGTGCACCGGGCAGGTCGATGTCGAAGATCGCGTCCTCGCCGGGCAGGGTCCGGGTGTCGGTCCCCTTCTTCAGGTACGGCCCGTACCGGCCGTTCTGCGCCGTGATGTCGTTGCCCGTCTCCGGGTCCTGGCCCACCACGCGAGGGAGGTCGAGGAGCTTCAGCGCGGTCTCGAGGTCGACGGTCTGCGGGTCCATCGACTTGAAGAGCGAAGCGGTGCGTTCCTTCGGCGCCGCGGCCTTCTTCGTCGTCTTCTTCGCAGGCGCCTTCTTGGCGGGGGCCTTCTTCGCCGTCGCCGACGCCGTCTCGCTCGTCGCGGTCGCAGCAGCCGCGTCGGCCACGGGGGCCTCTGCCGCTGCGGGCGCCTCGACGACCTCGCCGGTCTTCGGGTCCACGGTGGGCTCGGGCTCCGGGGTGCGCTCGGTGACGTAGGGGCCGAAGCGGCCGTCCTTCGCCAGGACCTCTTTTCCGGTCTCCGGGTTGATCCCGACGACGCGGTCGCCGATCACCGGGGCGTCGACGAGTTCCTTCGCCTTCTCGACGGTCAGTTCGTCGGGAGCGAGGTCCTCGGGCACGTTCACGCGCCGCGGCTTCTCGGGGTCGTCGCTCGGCACCTCGATGTAGGGGCCGTACCGACCGATCCGGAGTGTGAGGCCCGGAGCGAGCTCGACCGAGTTGATCTCGCGGGCGTCGATCTCACCGAGGTTGTCGATGACCGTCCGGAGGCCCCGCTGGTCGTCCTCGCCGCCACCGAAGTAGAAGCCCTTGAGCCAGTCCACCCGGTCGGCGTCGCCGCGGGCGATGCGGTCGAGGTCTTCTTCCATCTCGGCGGTGAAGTCGTACTCCACGAGCTCGCCGAAGTACTCCTCGAGCAGGCGCACGACGCTGAACGCGATCCAGTTCGGCACCAGCTGCGTGCCGCGGAGCGAGACGTAGCCGCGGTCGATGATCGTCGGGCTGATCGTGGGGTAGGTCGACGGACGCCCGATCCCCAGCTCTTCCAGCGTCTTGATGAGGCTCGCCTCGGTGAAGCGCGGCGGCGGGGTGGTGTCGTGCCCCTTCGCCTCAACGTCGGTGACCGCGAGGTGTTCGCCCTGGGCCACGTTCGGCAGGGCGACGTCCTGGCCCGCACGCTCGGACGACTCGTGGCGGTCCTCGTCACGGCCTTCTTCATAGGCGCTGAGGAAGCCGCGGAACGTGATGACGGTGCCGGATGCGGTGAACTCGGCGTCCGTGCCGTTCGCGGTCGACGCGATGCCCTCGACCGACTCGGTGGAGGAGATGCCGAGCACGATCGACGCGGTCGAACCCTTGGCGTCCGCCATCTGGGACGCGATGGTGCGCTTCCAGATGAGGTCGTAGAGGCGCCACTCGACACCGGTCAGGGTGCCCTGCAGGTCCTGCGGGGTGCGGAAGGAGTCGCCGGCGGGACGGATCGCCTCGTGCGCCTCTTGCGCGTTCTTGCTCTTGCTCGCGTACAGGCGGGGCTTGTCGGGCACGGTGGCCGAGCCGTACAGGTCCGCTGCCTGCTTGCGGGCCGCGTCGATGGCCTGCTTCGAGAGCGAGACCGAGTCGGTACGGATGTAGGTGATGTAGCCGTTCTCGTACAGGGTTTGCGCAGCGCGAGCCGTCTGTCGCGGGGACAGACGGAGCTTGCGCGCGGCTTCCTGCTGGAGCGTCGACGTGGTGAACGGCGCGGCCGGGCGTCGCGTGTACGGCTTCGAGTCGACGCTGCGGACGGTGGCGTCACCGGCGCGCTCGAGGACCGTCGTCAGCGACGCGGCAGCGGCCTCGTCGAGCCGGACGACGTCACCGCTGAGCGTGCCGCGGTCGTCGAAGTCACGGCCGGAGGCGACGCGGGTGCCGTGGATCCGGGCGAGTCGCGCCGAGAAGGAGGACTCGCCGGCCTTCTCGAACCGGGCGGAGAGGTCCCAGTAGTTGGCGGACACGAAGGCCAGGCGCTCGCGCTCGCGGTCGACGACGAGACGGGTGGCGGCGGACTGCACACGGCCGGCGGACAGACCGGGGGCGACCTTGCGCCACAGGACCGGGGAGACCTCGTACCCGTACAGACGGTCGAGGATGCGGCGGGTCTCCTGCGCGTCGACGAGGGCGGTGTCGAGCTCACGGGTGGCTTCCTGCGCGCGCTGGATCGCCTCCTTCGTGATCTCGTGGAAGACCATCCGCTTGACGGGGACCTTCGGCTTCAGGACCTGCAGCAGGTGCCACGCGATCGCTTCACCCTCGCGGTCTTCATCTGTTGCGAGGTAGAGCTCGTCGGCGTCCTTGAGGGCGCGTTTCAGCTCGGAGACGGTCTTCTTCTTGGCGTCGGACACGACGTAGTACGGCTCGAAGCCGTTGTCGACGTCCACCGAGAACTTGCCGAGGGAGCCCTTCTTGAGCTCGGGCGGCAGGTTCTTCGGCTCGACGAGGTCGCGGATGTGTCCGACCGAGGCCTGGACTTCGTATCCGTCACCGAGGTATTGCGCGATCGTCTTCGCCTTCGCAGGGCTCTCGACGATCACGAGCTTCTTCGTGCCTGGCACGTGTCTCCTTGATCGATGGTGCTGATCGGCCCTGGCCACGAGCGTGTCCGGGTCGACCGGGACATCGGTGACCGCGGGCCGACAGGCACACCATACACATAGTGTTCGGGCGGGTCGCCTGCCGGACCGGCCACCGCGAGTGCGCCGACGACGAACGGTCCGGTGCCCACGACCACGCGGACGCGGGCCGTGGTGGCGACGAGTTCGCAGGCGTCGAGGGCGGCCCCGTTCGCCGTGGCGATCCGGGTCGCGACCGCACACGGCTCCCCCGGTACCAGCCCGGTGGCGGCCGCCGCGGTGCCCACGGCGGCGGCGTCGGCGGCGCCCTGGGCGCGGAGGGCCTGCGTGCGGTGACCGGCGGCGGCGAGCGCCGTCGACCCGACGAGGACCCCCACGCCGAGGACCGCCACGAGCAGCACGGTCGCCGAGCCGCGTTGGCCGTCGGGGATCGTCACGTCAGCCCCCTCGGGCCGCGGCACACCCCGTCGCGGTCAGCGGGAGCGCCGCGAAGGGACCGGTCCCGCCGCGCGTGGCGTCGACGCAGACCAGGTCACCGTCCGACCGGACGACGACCGAGACCCCCGGAGCGATCCGGTCGGCCGCGGACCGGCCCTGGTGCTCGTCGTCACGCCCGATCGCCCGGGCGGCGGTGGCTGCGGCGAGTTGCAGACGGCCCTGCGCGTCGACGACGAGGACGGCCGCGACGAGGGCGGTCAACACGATCGCCACCACGGGGAGCGCCACCGCGAACTCGACGGTCACCGAGCCGCGCTCACAGCGAGAGCGCGCCACGGACGAGGTCGGTGAGGATGGTCTGGACCTCGCCGGAGCGCATGACCGCGACGAGCACACCCGCGAAGGCCACGGCGGCGAGGATGACGACCGCGTACTCGGCGGTGGCCGATCCCCGGTCGTCCCGCAGCCGGGACGACCACCGGGCGACGAGGGGACGCGGGCGACGGTGGTGGCGGATGGCCCGACGGGTGCGGCGGTCGGGGGATGGCGTGGTGCTCATGGAGTCCGTCCTTTCTGTTCGGTGGGACCAGCGTGTCCTGGCTGGGGTGTCGACGAGGAGGCCTCGGCGCCATCTGTGGACAGGTCACGCGGCCCCGCCCACCGTGGAGGAGAGGACCCCGACCACGACGGGCACCACCCCCACGAGCACGAACGCCGGCAGGATGCAGACCCCGAGTGGCAGCACCAGTCGGACGGCCAGTCGTTCCGCCGCCACGAGCCCGTCGGCAGCGGCCTCGTCACGCACGTCCTCGGCGGCGCGGCGGAGCAACCCCGCGGCGGGCACCCCCGCACGCCGGGCGAGGTCGAGGACTTCCCGCAGCCGGTGCACGTCCCCGGCGGGCGGAGCGGCTCCCGCGGACGCCTCGGCGACTGCCTGCCCGGCGGTGGTCCACGACCCGCCTCCGGCGACCGCCACGGCCCAGGCGTCGAGGAGTACCCCGGGGACTCGGCCGTCGGGGGTCGCGGAACGGACCAGCCGGGCGGTCCACCGTCGCCCTGCCAGGACGAGGGCGGCCGCGGTGCACGAGCACGCCCAACCGGCCGGTGAACCGACCAGGACCTCGACGGCACCGGCACCCCAGGCCGCACCGAGCCCCAACCCGAAGAGCGGCAGCGCGAGCACGACCCGGGCGCTCGTCCGCGGGCCCGCCAGGGCGACCCGGATCGCCCGGTCCGATGCCGCGGCTCGTCGGAGCGCGCCGGCGAGCCCGCGGAGGGTCTCCGCGACGGGCGCTCCCGTCCGGTCCGCGACGCGGAGGACGACGAGGATGTCCTGCTGGGCGGGTCCTCCGACCCCGGGCAGCCCGCCGACGAGCCGCCAGGCTCGCGGCGGCGGGACGCCTGCCGCGACCAGCGTCGCCACCCGGTCGAGCACCCCGGCCACCCGCGCCGGGCCGTCGGGTGTGGGTCGTCTCACCGCAGCCCGTCCACCGGGCGCACCTCGAGCCTCCCGTCCGGGCCGACGCACAACGTGCCCACGCCACCGAGCCGCCGCTGGCCTGCGCGTCGCTCCACGTGCAGGACCAGGTCGAACGCGCTGACGGCCTGCCGGGCGAGCGCCTCGGCACCGAGGCCGGCGAGTGCCCCGAGTGCTTCGAGGCGCGCGGCCACGTCGGCGATGCCGTTGGCGTGCACGGTGCCGGCTCCCCCGTCGTGCCCGGTGTTCAGGGCGGAGAGGAGTTCACGGACCTCGGCGCCGCGGCACTCCCCCACGACGATCCGGTCGGGGCGCATCCGCAGCGCCTCGCGCACGAGCCGGTCGAGTCCGAGTGCGCCGACCCCCTCGGCGTTCGCCTGCCGCGCCTCGAGCGCGACGACGTGCGGATGGGCGATCCGGAGCTCCGCGACGTCCTCCACCGTCACGATCCGCTCGTCGACGGGGACGTTCCCGAGCATCGCCGCGAGCAGGGTGGTCTTGCCGCTGCCGGTCGCGCCGGTGACCAGGACGTTCCGGCGCGCAGCGACGGCGTCCTCGACGACCGACCGCGGGACGAACGCGAAGGTCCCGCCGCGTTCGAGGGTGGCGAGGGAGGGTCGATGGACCTGTGGCAGTCGGATCGACACGGCGGTGCCCCCGACGGACACCGGGGCGAGGACGACGTGGACCCGGACGCCGTCCCCGTGCCGGACGTCCGCGCACGGGGTGGTCTCGTCGACGTGGCGCCCGCCGAGCGCGACGAGTCGGGTCGCGAGTTCGCGGGCACGCGCCTCGGTCAGTCGCGGCTGGACGGCTTCGAGGCCGGTGCCGCGGTCGACCCACGTGCCCACGCCACCGACCACCAGGACGTCCGTCACGGTGGCATCGGCCACCAGGGCGGCGAGTTCCTCGAACTCGACGACCACGGACGCCCGGCGACGAGCCGGCGGCGCTGCTCCGGGCAGGAACGGCGCCGACGGAACATGCGCCCGCGCCGGTGCCGGCACCGAGAACGCAGGCGATGTCGACGCGGACGGCGCCGACGCGCGGGGAAGCAGTGGAGCACGGTGCAGGGGCATGCCGCCGACGGTAGGGAGCACGTCAGCCCTCAGCCGGGACGGTCCCCACTTCTGTGGACAACGTCGGAGTGCCCCACCAACGGACCGGTTTGTCCCCCGAAACGGAAAGCCGTACCCCGGTCGATGATGCGACACCGACGCGCTCAGGGCTACCCACCACCCCCGCTTCGCCCGGCCGGACTGTGCGTAGCACCTGCTACGCAAGAACATGCAGAATGCATGCACGAGCATGGACCGGTCTGTCCACGCGACCGGCGTGCCTGCGCGGATCGGGGCACACGGCGGAGCCCGACGAGCCACCATCGCTCGAGTCGGACCCCGGGAAACAGAAGAGGCGGCACCGGTTGGGGGGAACAGGTGCCGCCTTGACATCGAGGGATTGGGGGGAATCCGATTCGATGCCGCCGGAAACGAGTCCAGCGGGATCTACTGTACCCCACGATCGGCCCTCCAGGGCAACCCCGGACACGACCTCCGGGCGTGCCGCGCCCCGACCCGGCCGAGGGGTAGTCTCCGGATGCACGCAGGCACCGGCGACGGATGCTCGCACGCACCCGCCGCGGATGCACGCACGCATCCACGGCGGACGCACGCATGCATCCACGACGGATGCCACCAGAGGCCGCAACGACGCGAAAGGACATCGATGTCCACTCCGACCCAGTCCGACCCCCGAGGCGACGACGGAGCGACCTTCGCACCGCCGCCCGAGTTCGTGGCCGACGCGGTCGCCGGCGAGGACCTCCACCACGCGGCAGCAGCCGACCGCGAGGCGTTCTGGGCCGAGCAGTCCCGCTCCCTGCTCGACTGGCGCACCCCGTTCACGCAGACCCTGGACTGGTCAGGCGCCCCGTTCGCGAAGTGGTTCGCCGACGGCACGCTCAACGTCGCCGAGAACTGCCTCGACCGACACGTCCGCGCCGGCAACGGCGACCGGGTGGCGATCCACTTCGAGGGCGCTCCCGGCGACACGCGTCGGATCACCTACGCCGAGCTGACCGCCGAGGTGCAGCGCGCCGCGAACATGCTCACCGACCTCGGCGTGGGCCAGGGCGACCGGGTGGTCGTGTACCTGCCACTCATCCCCGAGGCCGTCGTGACGATGCTCGCTGTCGCCCGTATCGGTGCCGTGCACTCGGTCGTCTTCGGCGGGTTCAGCGCGGAGAGCCTCCGTGCCCGCATCGAGGACGCCGGCGCGAAGCTCGTCGTCACCGCGGACGGCGGGTGGCGGCGCGGTGCCGTCTCACCGCTCAAGCCCGCAGTCGACGAGGCGCTGACCGGCGAGGGCACGGACACGGTCGAGCACGTCCTGGTCGTCAAGCGCGGCGGCAACGACATCGCCTGGAACGACCGCGACGTCTGGTGGCACGACGAGCTGGCGAAGGCGGCGCCGACCCACGAGGCCCAGGCGTTCCCCGCCGAGACCCCGCTGTTCATCCTGTACACCTCGGGCACGACCGGGAAGCCGAAGGGCATCGTGCACACCTCCGGCGGCTACCTGACCCAGGCGGCGTACACGCACAAGAACGTCTTCGACATGCACCCGGAGAAGGACGTCTACTGGTGCACCGCCGACATCGGCTGGATCACCGGCCACTCCTACGTCGTCTACGGCCCGCTCGCCAACGGCGTCACGCAGGTGCTCTACGAGGGCACCCCCGACGAGCCGAAGCCCGGCCGCTGGTGGGACCTCGTCGACGCGTACGGCGTCACCGTCCTCTACACGGCACCCACGGCGGTCCGCGCAGCGATGAAGGCCGGCCGCGAGATCCCGGAGGCCCGCAGCCTCGAGACCCTCCGCCTGCTCGGCAGCGTCGGCGAACCGATCAACCCCGAGGCGTGGCAGTGGTACCGCCAGGTCATCGGCCACGACCGCACGCCGATCGTCGACACGTGGTGGCAGACCGAGACCGGCGCCATCATGATCTCCGCGCTGCCCGGCGTCACGAAGCTCAAGCCCGGCGCCGCGCAGACGCCCCTGCCGGGCATCGTCGCCGAGATCGTCGACGACGACGGCAACCGTGCCGATCCCGGCGAGAGCGGCTACCTCACGATCACCGAGCCGTGGCCATCGATGGCCCGCGGGATCTGGAACGACCCGGACCGGTTCGTCGAGACGTACTGGTCGCGGTTCCCCGGCCGCTACTTCGCCGGCGACGGCGCGCGGCTCGACGGGCAGGGCGACATCTGGGTGCAGGGGCGCGTCGACGACGTCATGAACGTCTCGGGACACCGCCTGTCGACGGCTGAGATCGAGTCCGCCCTGGTCGGCCACGAGGGCGTCGCCGAGGCTGCCGTGGTCGGGGCCGCCGACGAGACCACCGGGCAGGCCGTCGTCGCCTTCGTCATCCTGACGGCCGAGGCCGCCGTAGACGTCGACCGCGAGACCGCCTCCGCGGAGCTCCGCAACTGGGTCGGCAAGCGGATCGGCGCGATCGCGAAGCCGCGCCAGGTCGTCATCGTGCCGGAGCTGCCGAAGACGCGCTCCGGCAAGATCATGCGGCGCCTGCTCCGCGACGCGGCCGAGGGCCGCCGCATCGGCGACACGACGACGCTCGCCGACCCGACGATCATGGCGACCATCGCGGAACTCATGTAGTCCCGCCAGACGGAAGCAGGGCCTCCAGTCAGATACAGACTGGAGGCCCTGCTCACGTTCGTTCCGTCGGTCGCTGCCGTCAGGCGGTGAGCTCCACCACCAGCTCGACCTCGACCGGCGCGTCCAGCGGGAGCACCGCGACGCCCACCGCGCTCCGCGCGTGGACGCCGGCGTCGCCGAAGACCTCGCCGACCAGGGTCGACGCGCCGTTCGCGACACCGGGCTGGCCGGTGAACGACGGGTCCGACGCGACGAAGACCGTGACCTTGACGACACGGGCCACGCGGTCGAGCGAACCGGCGACCGACTGCACGGCGGCCAGGGCGTTCAGCGCGGCCACGCGAGCCTGCGCGGCAGCGGTCTCGGCGTCGACGTCGGTACCGACCTTGCCGGTCACGGGCAGGGCGCCGTCGACGAAGGGCAGCTGGCCCGCCGTGTAGACGTACTGGCCCGTCACGACGGCGGGCACGTAGGCGGCGACGGGCGCGGCGACCGCGGGGATCGTCAGGCCGAGTTCGGCGAGCCGGTCGGAGACGCTCATGCGTCGGCCTTGGGGCGCTTCAGGTAGGCGACGAGACCGCCCTCGGGCCCGGTGACGATCTGGACCAGCTCCCAGTCCTCGTCCCCGTAGTTGTTGAGGATCGCGGTGGTGTTGTGGATCATCAGCGGCGTGGTGAAGTACTCCCAGCGAGTCATGCGGTTCCTTGCCAGCCTTTCAGTCGGGGGTGTCGTTTAGGCTGCATCCTATGTCTGCCCAGAAGACGTCTGCATCGCGGACCAAGCCCGTCTCAGCAGTCGGCGCCTTCATCGGATTCGTCGGGTTCAGTGCCCTCGCCGGCCTGCTCGTCACGATCGGGGTCACCCCGGCCATCGCCGTCGCCGGTGTCACGACGACGTCCACGATCGGTGTGTTCGAGTCCCTGCCGGAGTACATCGAGATCGGTGACCTGCCGCAGCGCAACGAGCTGTACGCGTACTCGGGCGGCAAGTCGGTGCACTTCGCCACCCTGTACGACCAGAACCGCCAGGAGCTGAAGTTCGACCAGATCAGCGACCAGCTGAAGAACGCGGCGATCGACGGCGAGGACAAGCGCTTCTACGACCACGGCGGCGTCGACATGACGTCGCTCATCCGCGCCGGTGTGGGCAGCATCGCGGGCGGCCTCGGCGACTCGGGCGGTGGGTCGACGCTGACCATGCAGCTCGTCCGCAACATCAAGATGAACGAAGCCCTGAACCTCCCCACCAAGAAGGAGCAGGAGAAGGCCTACAACGAGGCCGTCGAGCAGACCATCCCCCGCAAGCTGGAGGAGATGAAGCTCGCGATCGGGCTGGCGAAGAAGTACTCCAAGAAGGAGATCCTCACCGCCTACCTGAACATCGCCTACTTCGGCGACCAGACCTACGGCGTGCAGGCCGCGGCGCAGCACTACTACAACAAGAGCGCGACCGACCTGACCCCGGCCGAGGCCGCGTCGCTCATCGCGATCGTGCAGTACCCCGAGGCGCGCAACCTGTCGAGCCCGAAGAAGTACGACGCCAACGTCGCCCGACGCAACGTCGTGCTCCGTTCGATGTACGCCCAGAAGAACCTCACCGAGGCCGAGTACCGCACGGCCCGCCAGTCGAAGCCGGCGGACTACGTGCACCTGACGCAGCCGTCGCAGGGCTGCCGTGCCTCGGTCGGCGACGGGTCGCAGTTCTTCTGCGACTACGCCAAGAAGGTCGTGCTCGAGATGTCGCAGCTCGGCTCGTCGCAGAAGGCTCGCGACACCGCGTGGCGGAACGGCGGCTACAAGATCCAGACGACGCTGAACATCGACCTGAACGCCGAGCAGAAGCGTCTGCTGAACACCTACGACAACAAGGCCGAGACGAACCTGGCCCTGGGTTCGACGCTCAACTCGATCGAGGCTGGCTCCGGCCGAATCATCACGATGGCACAGAACAAGGACTTCGACGAGTCCTTGAAGTCGGCGCCGACATCGACCTCGCTGAACTACAGCGTCGACGAGAAGTACGGCAGCTCGAAGGGCTTCCAGACCGGCTCGACCTACAAGTTGTTCACGCTGCTGGACTGGGTGAAGGCCGGACACGGGTTGAACGAGACCGTCAGCGGTGCTGAACGAGTGGTCACGCCGTGGACGATCTGCGGTCAGACCGACTACACGAAGTTCGACGTCTCGAACGACGCTCCCGGTGAAGGCGGCAACTGGAGTGTGCTGGGCGCCACCGCCGGCTCGATCAACGGTGCGTTCGCCTCGATGGCGCAGAAGCTCGACCTCTGCGACATCCGCGACATCGCGCAGTCGCTCGGTGTCCACCGTGCGGACGGCGCAGAGCTGCAGTACCAGAACCCTTCCGCGATCCTGGGCACGAACGAGATCGCCCCGATGACGATGGCTGCGGCGTACGCGGCCGTTGCGAACAACGGCATCTACTGCAAGCCGATCGCGATCGACGAGATCACGTCGCCGTCCGGCAAGAAGCTCGGCGGCCAGACCAAGGACTGCCAGCAGGCCGTCGATCCGGCCTTCGCCCAGGCAGCGATCTATGCAATGAAGGGCACGATCAGGAGCGGAACGGCAGTGGGCGCGCAGACGCCTGACGGCACCCAGCTGTTCGGCAAGACGGGTACCACCGACGAGGCTGACCAGATCTGGCTCGTTGGTGCGAGTTCGCGCGTGGCCACCGCCTACTGGCAGGGCAACACCGACGGTCGCAAGATCAACCTCCGTCACTTCAGCAACGGTGTCGGCGGAACGTACGCCGGAGACCGCGCCAAGGTCTGGCGGGAGGCGATGACCCCGATCAACGCGATCTACCCCGCTGGCCCGTTCACGGACCCGCAGCAGAACGCGATCCGAGGCAACGCCAAGGCACTGCCCAACCTGCAGGGCAAGACGGCGGACGAGGCCCGCGCGGCGATCTCGGGCGCCGGGTTCACCTACGTCGACGGCGGTGCGCGTCCCGGCCCGGGGAACCCCGGTTCCGTGACCTCGACGTCCCCGGCGGCGGGTGCGCTCCTGTCCTCGGGTTCGAGCGTCACCGTCTACACGTCCGACGGCACCCAGGCGACCGTTCCGGAGATCGGCGGCGACTCCCTCGGGGACGCCCGCTCGGCCCTGAACGATGCCGGGTTCACGAGCGTCACCCTCGCCGACAGCTACGCCAAGGGCGGCGGTGGCAAGACCTGCAAGGTCGCCGCGGTCGAGCCGGCGATCAACGCCACGGCGAACAAGAACGACAACGTGACGATCCAGCTCTACGGCGACAAGAACGGCAAGGCGCCCAAGGACTGCAAGTGACCCGCGGTCGCACCGCACTCGGCGTCCTCGCTGCCGGCGCGGCCGTCGGAGCTGCTTCGGCGGCGTGGGGCTCGCTCGTCGAGCGGCGTCGCTTCGGGATCCGGTGGGAGACTGTCCCGGTGCTCCCGCCGGGTTCCCGTGACGTCACTGTCCTGCACCTCTCCGACATCCACATGGCGCCGTGGCAGGCCGACAAGCAGCAGTGGCTGCGCGACCTGAGCCTGGTCGAACCGGACTTCATCGTGAACACCGGGGACAACCTCGGCCACGCGACCGCGAACGCTGCTGTTGAGTACGCGCTCGAGCCGTTCCGCGGGGTACCCGGTGTGTTCGCCTACGGGTCGAACGACTTCTTCGGGCCCTCCCCGCGCAACCCGCTCAAGTACTTCTCGGGGCCGAGCCGGATGCACAAGGCTGCGGAGCCCGTCGGTCTCGACATCGACCGGCAGACGGCGTTCTTCGAGTCGCTCGGCTGGCTCGACCTGAACGACCAGGCGCACGCGATCGAACTCCGCGGCTCCCGGTTCGAGCTGTTCGGCACCTCGGACGCGCACCGCGACTGGGACCGCCTCGACCTGCTCCCCACCAACGTCGACGAGATGCGCAGCGACGTGCCGTGGTCCGAGGACGAGGACGGCCCCGCTCCCATCGCGATCGGTGTCACGCACGCGCCGTACCGTCGCGTGCTCGATGCCTTCGTGACCCAGGGTGCCGACATCATCTTCGCCGGGCACACCCACGGCGGTCAGGTGGCGGTCCCCGGGGTCGGCGCGCTCGTCACGAACAGCGACCTCCCCCGCCGGTACGCCAGCGGGTTGCACAAGTGGGAGCACCGCAACCACTGGTCGTGGCTCGAGGTCTCGGCCGGTCTCGGCACCTCGATCTACGCGCCCGTCCGGTTCGCCTGCCGGCCCGAGGCCGTCGTGGTCACCCTGACCGCACGAGCTTCCTGAGCCGACGCGCCCGGGAGTTCACCGGATGGTCGTGAGCATCCCCGATCATCGGATAGTATTGTCTGGTTGCTCCGGTACGGAGTGATCACACCGCGGGGTGTGGCGCAGCTTGGTAGCGCGCCTCGTTCGGGACGAGGAGGTCGCAGGTTCAAATCCTGTCACCCCGACACTGTGTTGAGACAGTACGAAGAAGGCCCTGGTTCTGCGGAACCAGGGCCTTCTGCTTTCCCCTGGTCGGGCACTCGGGACTACACCTCCCGACACACGAGGCAGCAGCCGCTTCGCCAGCCGCGGTGACGCAGATAGCCTCGACAGCGATGCCAATCGCCGACCGGTACCGAGCTCGCGACTTGCTGGAAGCCTGCACGTCGAAGTTGGTCCGGTTGGCCGGACGAGGCCGGACTCGCCACGCGAGGAACACGACCGCGGTGGTCGTGCTCTCGGTCCTGCCCGGGTTGACGATCGCGTTGTACAGCCTCTTCGAGGCGTTGTCGTGACGACAAGATCATGGGCCTCCGTCCTGGCGTTCCTCACCGCACTCGTGCTGAGTGCGTTGCATGCGCACAACGCTGCGCAGTTCATCGCGCACTCTTCGGGCCGGACAGGATTGCTACCGCACCTGTTCCTGCCGGTGGTCCTCTGTTCCGTCCTGTCGCTGATCTACGGCCTTGTGATGACCAGCCCGTCGGCCATCGAGCAGCGACGGTGGGCCACGATCGGGTCGCTCTGCGCGGTCATCCCGGTTGCCGCGCTGTTCGGTTTCCTGACGCTCTTCGCGGTGCTCGGAACGGCTACGGACACGCACCCGGCGGGCTCGGTCGTATCTGCGTCCAGCCCCGCCATCGCGGCTGCAACGGTGCTCGTGTACGCGACAGCTCTCGGCCCGCAGATGCCGTGTTGGGCGCGTTGCAGTGGCCTCGTCGTGATTTCCGCTGTGCCGGTCCTCCTCGCGATCGCGAGGGTGTTGCTAGTGCCCTGACCGGCGAGAGCGAGTGAGACGCTGCGGTAACCTGAGCGTGTCATGCAGTATCCGAGCGCTCACCTCGCTGCGATAGCCCAGCAGATCCAAGCTCGTTTCCCGGAACTCGGCGCCGATCCCATCATGGCGAAGAGTCTCGAGAGCAACGTCGCCTCGATGATCAGCGAGGCCCACGAGCGCTACGCCGCAGGGACCGACGGCAGCGTCGTGAGCCACGCGTTCCTCGACCCCGAGCACCTGGCGACCGGCAGTCTGCACGCCGAGCACGCCCAGCACCCGGCCGGCGCCATGCTCGCGGCGGAGATGCTGTTCGACGCCTACCTGCCGGTCTTCGTCGACGAGGTCGGCGCGGCCTCCACCGCCGAGGTCCTGCGCGCCACCAGGGCCCTGCACGCCGGCATCTGGAGCCGGTTCCCGGCCGGGGCGGTCGCGTACACGGAGGCACTACGCCAACGCCTCACCACGGCGCACCTGGACTCCCGGACGCAGATCGCGCGTGACCTGCACGACCGCGTCGCCCACGGCATCCTCGCCGGGCTGCAGCGCCTCGACCTCGTCCTGCTGACGGATCCACCGGCGGACGAACGAGCCGATCAGCTCGACGACGCAGCGCGGTTGCTCCGGAGCGCACTCGGCGACGTCCAGGACCTCGCAGTGAGCCTGCACGCCCGGGTCGGGGATGCCCTGCTCGACGACGCGCTCCGACGGCACGTGCGCGATCTGTTCCCCGACGACGACCTCCTGTCCATCGAGTCGACCGGTGTCGCCGGTCCCCTGCCGAACTGGCAGGCCGAGGAAGCGCTGACGATCCTGCTCGAGGCGCTCACGAACCGCAGCAAGCACGCGCGTGGATCGACGGCTTCGGTGCGCTTCCTCTGGTCACCCGCAGCGCTGGTGGTGACGGTCGCCGATGACGGACCGGGCTTCGACGTGGAGAGCGACGCCGACGGCCGCCTCGGCCAGCAGACCATGCGCGAGCGTGCGGCGGTGATCGGCGCCCGGCTCGACGTCGAGAGCGTCCGCGGCAGCCGAGACCACGGCACCACCGTCCGACTGACCATCCCGAGGGGCACCCTGTGACCGTCACCCACGTCGCCATCGTCGACGACCACCGGCTCTTCCGCGAAGGACTCGCCACGATCCTGGCCGCGGTCCCCACGATCCGCGTCGTGGCGCACGGCGAGCGACCGGCCGAGGTGCTCGACTCCCCCGAGGCCGCCGCGATCGACGTCCTGCTGCTCGACGTCGAGCTGGACGGCCCGCCGGCACGGACGACGATCGCCACGGTTCGCCGCACCCGCCCGGACATCCGGGTGGTGGTGCTCACGATGCACCGGGATGCCGTCCTCCGCCGCACCCTGCTCGATGCCGGCGCGGTCGACTTCGTCACGAAGGACACCCCGAGCCGCGAACTCGTCGACCGGATCGCGCGGGCCGCACATGCCGACGCGGCACCCGTCACGTTCCCCGTCGACCTGGTGACCGAGGCCCGAGCCGGCTCACCGTTGAGCGACCGCGAGCTCGAGGTCCTGCGACTCCTCGCCGCCGCGCGCACCAACGCCGAGATCGCCGCCGACCTGCAGCTCGCGATCGGCACCGTCAAGCGGCACGTCTACAACGTCTTCCGCAAGCTCGACGTCGGTTCCCGCGTCGGGGCGGTCGCCGCAGCCACGCGCCTGGGCCTGCTCACCTGAGGCGCCACGGAACTTCGTGAGCAGCAATGGTCGGGTGCCCAGCGGACACCCGACCATTCCTGCTCACGAAGCGACCTAGACGGAGACCGACGCACCCGCGGGCACGAGCTTGCCGGCCGCGTGCAGCCCGGCCACGACGTCGAGCGCCTGGTGCCGGTACCGCGCCTGCGCAGCACCGGGCGACACGATCACGCCGTTCGCCCCGGTCGACGCCACGAGCGCGTTGATCTTCTCCGCGACCTGCTCGGCGTTGCCGTAGGCCTGACGCTCGGTGCGGGCCGCGATGAAGCGACGCTCGAGGTCGTTGAACTCGTACGCACGCGCCTCGTCCATCGAGACCGGTTCGGGCTTCCGGCCGGAGCGCATCCGGATGAAGGAGATCATGCCCGGGGCGCTCTGCTCGTCGATGACGGCGGGGTCCTCGTCGGTGACGACCTGCACACCGATCAGCGCGTTCGGCGTCTGGCGGAAGCGCGACGGACGGAACGAGTCGCGGTACAGGGCGAGTGCCGCCTCGGTGTTGTCGGACGCGAAGTGGTGGGCGAAGGCGAACGAGATGCCGAGCGCACCGGCGACCTGGGCGCTGTAGCCGGAGGACCCGAGCAGCCAGAACTCCGGCACGTCGCCGTAGCCCGGCACGGCGCGGATGCCCGCCAGCGGGTTCTCCGCGCCCATGCCGGTGAAGAACCCGATCAGGTCGGCCAGGCGGTCCGGGAAGTCGTCGACGTCGAGTCGGTCGGTGCGGCGGAGGGCCATCGCCGTCGCGCCGTCGGTGCCGGGAGCGCGCCCCAGCCCGAGGTCGACCCGGTCGCCGTACAGGGCACGGAGGGTGCCGAACTGCTCGGCGACGACGAGGGGCGCGTGGTTCGGCAGCATGACGCCACCGGACCCGATGCGGATGGTCGAGGTGGCCGCGCCCACGGCGCTCAGCAGCACCGCCGGGGCCGAGGACGTGATGCCCGGCATCCCGTGGTGTTCGGCGACCCAGAACCGCTCGTACCCGAGCTGCTCGGCGCGCACGGCCATGTCGATGGACCCCTGCAGGGCCTCGGTGTTGGACTGGCCGTACTCGCGGGTGGCCAGGTCGAGGACGGACAGGTGCAGGGTGTCGTCGGTCATGTGGTCACCAACACACGCCGGCGCACGGGCATTCCTGTGCACGCGACGGACTGGAGGCCCGTGGCGGCGCCGCCACGGGCCTCCAGTCCGTCTGCTGGGTGCGGACCGGACGCACGCCGGCACGAGCGGTCAGGCGCCGTCGAGGCGGCCGCCGGACTCCGTCAGGTAGCAGTTGGCGCAGAGCGACTCGTAGGCGACGTCGACGCCGTCGATCGCGACCTGGGAGCCGTCGAAGACGAACCGGCCGTCGACCGTCCGGGCGTTGAAGACCGCCTTGCGGCCGCAGCGGCAGATGGTCTTCAGCTCTTCGAGGGAGTGCGCGACCTCGAGCAGGCGGGCGCTTCCGGGGAACGCCTCGGTGCGGAAGTCCGTGCGGATGCCGTAGGTGATGACCGGGATCTCGTCGAGCACCGCGATGCGCAGCAGGTCGTCGACCTGCTGCGGGGTGAGGAACTGCGCCTCGTCGACGAGCACGCAACTGACGGGCCGCACCATCCCGTCCAGCCGGTCCGACTCGGGGTCGACCGCACCGGCGGCGGTCACCGCCTGCCGCACGTCGGCGTCCGGGGAGAACACGATGTCGACGGTCCGGGTGACGCCGAGGCGGGAGACGATCTCACGGTCGCCCTTGGTGTCCACCGCGGGCTTGGCGAGCAGAACCCGGTGCCCGCGCTCCTCGTAGTTGTAGGCCGCCTGCAGCAAGCCCGTGCTCTTGCCGCTGTTCATCGCGCCGTAGCGGAAGTAGAGCTTCGCCACTACGCGAGGAACCCGTCCTCGGCGGCCCGACGGATGAGGTCGGACTTCTTCGAGGCGGGGCGGCCCACCTTGCTGTACTTCTCGCGTACGCGACGCAGGTAGGTCTTGGCGGTCTCGTACTGCACGTTCATCTGCGCGGCGACCTCGTTCGTCGAGTAGCCGGACACGTAGAGCCGCAGCGCCTCTTCCTCACCGGCGCTGAGCTTCGGCCGCTGGTGCGCGGCGGCACCCGTCGGCAACGGACGCCACTCCCGGGGCTGCGGGGTCTCGCGGGCGACGCCCATGATCTCGCGGGCGACGTCCATGACCTCGCGCATCGGCAACGACTTCGACAGGAACGCCGCGGCGCCGGCGGCCAGGGCACGGTCGCGGGACTCACGGCTGTCGACGCTCGAGAGCACGATCACCTTCGCGCCGGCGGCACGGCAGGTGCGGACGCGGGCCTCGATGGAGACCGGTTCCTTGAGCTGGAAGTCGAGGAACACCAGGTCGGTCGGGAAGCTGTCGCTGTGGACCATCTCGAGCCAGGTGTGCGCGGTCAGGGCCAGGTCGAAGTCGAACGCGTTCACCGCGATCCAGCTCGACAGGCTGTCCAGCAGCACCTCGTGGTCGTCGAGGATGGCCAGCCGCACACGTCGTGCTCCCGGGTTCGGGAGGGACGGCGACCCCTCCGAGAGCCTGTTCGGGTCAGTGCTGGTCATAGGAGAACCTTAGTGCGAGGGCGGAAGGGCGGACCGCGACGTCGAGGTCGGGGAACGTCACGCGGAGGACGGCGAAGTAGGGGTCGAAGGTGCGGTGGATGCCGATGTCGGAGTCCGCGACGGCGAGCTCCACGTCGACGGACACACGGCCGGGTGCGGGTGCCTGCGCGGGTCGGGCCGCCAGGGCTGCCCGGGCCGCGGGGGCCGCGTGGTCCGCCGGGGCCGCGTGGTCCGCCGGGCGGGCCCGGGGTGCCGGGTCCGCCAGAGTGTCCGCTCGTCGCACCGTCGCGCGGAAGCCGGCCGGGTCGACGGTCGAGGCACGGAGGGCCGCACGGACGAAGGTGCGGACGACCGCCCGCTGGTCGGTGTCGAGCGTCGCGATCAGGCCGTCGGGGTCGTCGACCACCGGCGCCTGACCGCCGTCGACCCGGACGGCGTGCTCGAACCAGGTGCGGTCGGCGTCGGCGACCATGGACGCCCGGATGCCGTCGGCGATCGCACGGGCCCGGGCACGGTCGGCGTCGGTGATGACCACGCGCGTGCGGAGCTCGGCGAAGAACGGGGCGACGTCGCGGGACAGGATCGTCGAGCGGTCCTGCTGCACGCTCGCCGCGATGCCGTCCCGCTCGGCGCGTGCGACGGAGTACGACCCGGCACGGATCTGCACCCGTTCGGCGAGCCCCGCGAAGGTCCAGGCGAACACCGCGGACGCGGCGGTCAGCACGAGCGTCGGGGCCGCGGCCAGGAACGCCGCGACGGCGACCGGCACCTCGTGCGGGAACTCCGCGGCGCCCGCGCCCCAGGTCACGGCGTTCACCGCGGCCAGCACGAACCCGCCGATCGTCAGGTCGGTCCACGGGCGGTACGGCGCGACCATGACGATGCCGGTCGCGGTGATCAGGGACATGAAGTCGTTCAGGGCACTGCGGTCCGGCCCCCACTGCGCCGCGACGCTCGTGACCGACGCCAGGCCGAGCAACCCGACGTGCGCGACGAACGCCGACCGTGGGAACGGCGCACGGAACGGGCTCGAGGCAGCGAGCACCACCACCGCCGAGGCCGCGACGAGCAGCACGGTGAGGGCACTGAGGGTGGGGCTGCCCACGACGTCGCGGTCGAAGATCGACACGAGCAGTGCCCAGACGACGCTGCCGGCACCGAGCACGACGGCCAGTGGCCGCGACCCCATCGCGCCGAGCGGGTCGTACTGCTGGGCGGTGCGGCGGGACCCGCGCTGCCGAGCCGCCGTCATCGCTCGATCCCCCGGTCGTCGCTGACCGCCGGCACGGTGACCGCGCCGGTGACCGGTCCGTACGGCACGGTCATCATCACGCTCGTGCCGGAACCGGGCGACGACCAGATCTGGACGTCACCGCCGACCCGGCCGATCCGCTCACGCACCGAACCGCGGAGGCCCATCCGGTCGGCTCCGGTGGCGTCCTCGTCGAACCCACGACCGTCGTCGACCACCATGACGGTGCAGGACGCGCTGTCGTCGAACACGCTGACCTCTGCGGCGTCGGTCCCCGCGTGCTTCCGCACGTTGGCCAGGCACTGGCCGACGGCCCGGACCACCGCCGACAGCGCACGCTGGTCCAGGCGCTCGAGCGCGGAGGTGTCACCCGAGACGGTCACGTCGAGCCCGAGCGTCCGGTGCTCGTCGACCATGGTGCCGAACGCCTCGGCCGCGGCCCCGGGACGCGGGCGGGCGGCCGGCGCGAGCCACCCCTTGCCGGTGAGCACCGCGACGTCGGCGTCGACCGTCTCGGCGAGGTGCGGGTCCATCGGGCCGTCCGGCGCGAGGGCGATCGCGCCGAGGTGGTTGAGCACGGTGTCGTGCAGGATCGCGGACGCCTCGGCCTCGACCCCCGCGCGGTACGCGGACACGTGTTCTTCACGGGCAGAACGCAGGAGCTCGGGCTGCACCCGTTCGCTCCGCCCGGTGCTGCGGGTCGTGAAGAGCACGAGCGCGACCACGAAGCCCAGCGTGACCCAGGCGAGGATGAGCGGACGGGGCGACTGATCGGCATGCACGATGGCGATCCACGTGGCGAGTCGTCCGGTCAGGAAGCCGACGAAGGACCACAGCACGACGCGGCTCGGCACGGCGCCTGCTCCCCCGACCAGGATGAGCGGGATCACGACGAGGGACATCAGGTACGAGGTCACCCAACCGGTCGGCACCTGCTGCTGGACCCCGACGGCGAACCACCAGGCGCAGACACCGCCGACGGCCAGGAAGGCGATCGCCGAGACGCGGTTGCCGAACTGCACGTGCACGCCGATCATGGCGAGCATCGGGACGACCGCCAGCGCCGTGCCGACGACCTGCACCCCGGGCTCGGACAGGCCGTAGAGCACGAGCGTGATGGCCGCGGCCAACAGCGAGCCGATGGCGCCGGCGTGGAATGCGCGCACGGTCGACCACGCGTTCACTCGCGGTGCGAGGTGCGTGGGGATGCCGAGCACGAGGTGGATCCTTCCGGGTGGCGAGGGCGCCGTCCACGATCCAACCACCGGAGCAGCGGCCGTGTACCCCGAATCCGGGGCCGTGCGGCGACCCGCACGATGATAGCGGCCCGGACCGGGGTCTTGCTGTCCCCCGAACGTGGACCGGACACGACCCGGACGGACGCCCCTCAGAACAGCGTCTGCGCCGCAGCCGGCCGGAGCAGCCGCTGGTCGAACCCGGGGTCGGCGCGCTTCAGCGGTGACACCGTCGGCACCGACTGCTCCTGCGGCAGCGCCTGTGGCACGCCCGGGCCCAGCCCCTGCGGCGTCCCCGGCTGCAGCGTCCGCGGTTCCGAGAAGCCCATCGACCCCGTCGCCGGGTCCACTCGCCCCAGTCCGACCCCGTGCGCCGCCAGGATCGGGCGGATGCGCTCCGACAGCCACCGTCGGTAGTCCTTCGGCGCGTAGGTGTTGTCGAGGTACATCGCGCGGTACCGCTGCACCAGGTCGGGTCGCTCGCGGCCGAGCCACTCGAACCACCACGGCTTGACGCCCGGCCGCAGGTGCAGCGCCGAGTACATGATGCTCGTCGCGCCGGCCGCGGTCGCCCGACCGATGGCGTCGTCGAGGTGCGCCCGGGTGTCGGTGATGTACGGCAGCACCGGCATCAGGAACACCGCGCAGTCGAGCCCCGCGTCGCGGATGGCCCGCACGGTCGCCAGCCGGGCCGACGTCGTCGGGGTGCCGGACTCGACGGACTGCTGCAGCGAGTCGTCGTACACGGCGATCGACATCGCGAGGTCGACCGGCACCACCTTCGCCGCCTCGGCCAGCAACGGCAGGTCGCGGCGCAGCAGCGTGCCCTTCGTGAGGATGCTGAACGGGGTGCGCGACTCCGCCAGCGCCTCGATCACGCCGGGCATCAGCCGGTACCGCCCCTCGGCCCGCTGGTACGGGTCGGTGTTCGTGCCGAGCGCCACCGGGTGACGGTCCCACGAGGGCTTGCCGAGCTCACGACGCAGCACGTCGGCGACGTTCGTCTTCACCACGATCTGCTGGTCGAAGTCGGCGCCGCCGTCGAACTCCAAGTAGGTGTGGGTCGGGCGGGCGAAGCAGTACACGCAGGCGTGGCTGCACCCGCGGTACGGGTTGATCGTCCAGCCGTAGGTCCCCGACCCGTCCGCGCTCGGCACCCGGTTCAGGGCGCTCTTCGCCAGGACCTCGTGGAAGGTCACCCCGGCGAACTCGGGCGTCGTCACACTCCGGACGAACCCGCTGTTCGATTCCATCCCGGGCAGCGCGTCGCTCTGCTCGGCGTCGATCGCCTGTCCACTCCACCGCATGCCGTCATTCGAACACACGTTCGAACAGACCGCAAACCCGAGCGGACCACGACAGGTCTCAGTGGTGCAGGCCGAGCACCTTCGCCGTGCGCTCGAGCGTGGCGTCGGCCAGAGCCGGGTCGTCCCCCAGGTCCTGCCCGTAGGTCGGCACCATCGCGCGGACGTCGTCCTGCCAGCCGTCCCACCGGTCCGGGAAGCACCGGCGCAGCATCGTGAGCATGATCGGCACGGCGGTCGAGGCACCCGGCGACGCCCCGAGCAGGCCGGCGATCGAGCCGTCGGCGGCGGTGATGACCTCGGTGCCGAACTGCAGCACACCGCCCTTGTCCTTGTCGGGCTTGATCACCTGGACACGCTGCCCCGCGGTGATGCGGTGCCAGTTCTCGGGCTCGGCGCTCGGCATGAAGTCGCGGAGCGCCTCGAACTTGGTGTGCTTCGACGCGAGGAGCTGGCCGACCAGGTAGCGGACCAGGTCGAAGTTCGAGAACGCGACGCTCAGCATCGGGCGGAGGTTGTGCGGTCGGATCGAGCGGAACAGGTCGAGGACCGAGCCCTGCTTCAGGAACTTCGGGCTGAACCCCGCGTACGGCCCGAACATCAGCGACGACCCACCGTCGACGATACGGGTGTCGAGGTGCGGCACCGACATCGGCGGGGCACCGACACTGGCCTTGCCGTAGACCTTGGCGGAGTGCTTCTGCACCACCTCGGGGTCGTCGGTGCGCAGGAACTCGCCCGACACCGGGAAGCCGCCGTAGCCCCGGATCTCCGGGATGCCGGACTTCTGCAGCAGGTGCAGGGCTCCGCCGCCGGCACCGACGAAGACGAACTTCGCGGCGATGCGCTGCGTCGACCGGCCGATCTCGTTGCGGACGTTGAGCACCCAGCCCTCGGACACCTTCGAGCGGGTCAGGTTGGTGACCTGGTGCGAGGGTTCGAACTCGACACCGTCGATCTCGAGCTGGTCGAAGAGCTGGCGGGTGAGCGACCCGAAGTCGACGTCCGAGCCGGCTGCCGAGTAGGTCGCCGCGATCGGCTGGTCCTTCTTGCGGCCGGGGATGAGCGCCGGTGCCCACTTCCGGATCTGCGCCGGGTCGTCCGAGAACTCGATGCCCGCGAAGAGCGGGTGGTCCCGCATGGCCTCGTACCGGGCGCGCATGTAGGCGACGTTGGCCTCGCCCCACACGAAGGAGATGTGCGGCGTGGGGTTGATGAAGTTCGTGGGCTCCGGCAGCACGCCGGTCTCGACCAGGTGCGCCCAGAACTGCCGCGAGACCTGGAACTGCTCGTTGACCGTGACGGCCTTCGCGATGTCGACGCGGCCGTCCGGCAGTTCCGGCGTGTAGTTCAGCTCGCACAGTGCCGAGTGGCCGGTGCCCGCGTTGTTCCACGGGTTCGAGGACTCCTGCGCCACCGTGCCGAGCCGCTCGTACACGCGGATCTTCCAGCTCGGCTCGAGCTTGTGGATGATGGCCCCGAGCGTGGCACTCATGATGCCTCCGCCGATCAGGACGACGTCGATGGGGTCCACCTGCTGCTCTGCCACCCGTCGATCCTACCGGCGGCATCCGACAGACGGACAGGAGGCCCGTGGCGGTGTCGCCACGGGCCTCCTGTCCGTCTGCTGGTCGCGCTCGGGGCGCACTACGCGTCGACGGAGCGGCGCGCGACGATCGTCTCGGCGATCTGCACCGCGTTGAGCGCGGCACCCTTCCGCAGGTTGTCGTTGCTGACGAACAGCACGAGGCCGCGGCCCTCGGGCGCGGACTGGTCCGCGCGGATGCGGCCGACGAACGCCGGGTCCTGGCCGGCGGCCTGCAGCGGGGTCGGGACGTCGGAGAGTTCGACCCCGGGTGCGCTCGACAGGATCTCGGTCGCACGTTCGGGCGACAGCGGACGCTCGAACTCGGCGTGCACCGAGATGGAGTGCCCGGTGAACACGGGGACGCGCACGCAAGTGCCGGCGACGAGCAGGTCGGGCAGCTCGAGGATCTTCCGACTCTCGTTCCGGAGCTTCTTCTCCTCGTCGGTCTCGCCCAGGCCGTCCTCGACGATGCTGCCGGCGAGCGGCACGACGTCGAAGGCGATCGGGCGGACGTACTTGACGGGCTCGGGGAACGTCACGGCGGACCCGTCGTGCGTCAGCGCAGCGGTGTCCTGCTCGAGCGCGGCCTTCGCCTGGCCCAGGAGTTCCTCGACCCCGGCGAGCCCGGAACCCGAGACCGCCTGGTAGGTCGTGGCGACGAGTCGGCGGAGCCCGGACTCGGTGTCGAGCACCTTGAGCACCGGCATGATCGCCATGGTCGTGCAGTTCGGGTTCGCGATGATCCCCTTCGGCGCCTGGTCGATGGCGTGCGGGTTCACCTCGCTCACGACGAGCGGGACGTCGGGGTCCATGCGCCAGGCGCTCGAGTTGTCGACGACGAGTGCCCCGGCGGCGGCGAACTTCGGCGCGAGCGCCCGCGAGGCGGTGGCCCCGGCGGAGAACAGCGCGATGTCGATGCCGGACGGGTCGGCGAGCTCGGAGTCCTCGACCACGATCTGCTCGCCCCGGAACGGCAGCGTCGTGCCGGCGGAACGGGCGCTCGCGAAGAAGCGGACCCGGTCGGCCGGGAACGCGCGCTCTTCGAGCAGGCGACGCATCACGGCGCCGACCTGGCCGGTGGCGCCGACGACGGCGACGGTGAGGGTGCTCATGCGGTGCTCCTGGTGGTTCAGCGGATCGACGGGTCGGCGGGCGTCAGCGGCCGGTGCCGGCGTAGACGACGGCCTCGGCGTCGGCGTCGAGGCCGAACGCGCTGTGCACGACGCGCATCGCCTCGTTCAGGGTGTCGGCGCGGGTGACGACCGAGATGCGGATCTCGGACGTGGAGATCATCTCGATGTTGATCGACGCGTCGTGCAGGGCGCGGAAGAGCTGCGCCGAGACGCCGGCGTTCGTGCGCATGCCGGCGCCGACCAGGGCGAGCTTGCCGATCTGGTCGTCGTACTGGATGCTCTCGTAGCCGATGTCGGCCTTCGCGACCTCGAGCGCCGTCAGCACGGTCTGGCCCTGGTCCTTCGGCAGGGTGAACGAGATGTCCGTCCGCCCGGTCGACGCTGCCGACACGTTCTGGACGATCATGTCGATGTTCGCCCCGGCGCGTGCCACGTTGGTGAAGATCTCGGCGGCCTTGCCCGGCTGGTCCGGGACCCCCACGACGGTGATCTTGCCCTCGGAGAGGTCTCCGGCGATCCCGGTGATGATCGGTTCTTCCACGGTTTCCCCCTCGGCAGGGTTGTAGACGATGGTGCCCTCGTTGTTGTTGAACGAGGACCGGACGTGCAGGGTGACGCCGTGCCGCCGGGCGTACTCGACGGCGCGGATGTACAGGACCTTGGCACCCGAGGCTGCGAGCTCGAGCATCTCCTCGCTGGTGACGCGGTCGACCTTGCGGGCCTTCGGCACGACGCGGGGGTCGGCGGTGAAGATGCCGTCGACGTCGGTGTAGATCTCGCAGACGTCGGCGTCGAGTGCTGCGGCGAGGGCGACGGCCGTGGTGTCCGAGCCGCCACGGCCGAGCGTGGTGATCTCGCCCGTGGTGCGGTTGAAGCCCTGGAACCCGGCGACGATCGCGACGTGACCGGAGTCGAGCGCCTCGCGCACGCGCTTCGGGGTGACGTCGACGATGCGGGCCTTGCCGTGCTGGGCGTCGGTGAGCATGCCGGCCTGGCTGCCGGTGTAGGAGGACGCTTCGACCCCGAGGCTCTTGATCGCCATCGCGAGCAGCGCCATCGAGATGCGCTCCCCCGCGGTCAGGAGCATGTCGAGCTCACGGCCGGCGGGGATCGGCGTGACGGAGTGCGCCAGGTCGACGAGTTCGTCGGTGGTGTCGCCCATCGCCGACACCGCCACGACCACGTCGTTGCCGGCCTTCTTCGTCTCGACGATCCGCTTCGCCACGCGCTTGATGCTCTCGGCGTCCGCGACGGATGAACCACCGAACTTCTGCACGATCAAGGCCACTGGCTGGTACTCCCGGAGACGGCGACACCGCGAGGTCTCGCGGTCTCACAATGGTAGTCGGTGTTTCGGGGATGTTGCGTGCGAGCGGGCCCCGACGCAAGGATCCTGCGTGGCGGTCAGCCGCCGACGACGCGGCGCCCTTCGAAGGCACGACCGAGCGTGACCTCGTCGGCGTACTCCAGGTCGCCGCCGACCGGCAGCCCCGACGCGAGCCGGGTGGTGCGGATGCCCATCGGGACGAGCAGCCGACTGAGGTACGTCGCCGTCGCCTCGCCCTCGAGGTTGGGGTCGGTCGCGATGATGACCTCGGCCACGGTGCCGTCGGCCAGACGCGTCATGAGCTGCTGGATGCGGAGGTCGTCCGGTCCGATGCCGTCGATCGGGCTGATCGCCCCGCCGAGCACGTGGTACAGCCCGCGGAACTCTCGTGTGCGCTCGATCGCCGCGACGTCCTTCGCCTCTTCCACCACGCAGATCGTCGCCGGCGAGCGGCGCGGGTCGCGGCAGATGCTGCACTGGACGTTCTCGGTGACGTTGCCGCAGATCTCGCAGAAGCGGACCCGCTCCTTGACGTCGGCCAGCAGCTCGGACAGACGACTCGGGTCGAACGACTCGGTCTGCAGGATGTGGAAGGCGATGCGCTGCGCCGACTTCGGGCCGATGCCGGGCAGGCGGCCGAACTCGTCGATGAGGTCCTGGACGATCCCGTCGTACATCAGGCACCGTCCTGGTGGAGAGCGGTCTCCTCGATGAACTGGGCGTTGAGGATCTCACGCACGACGGCCTCGCCGTACCGACCGGCGACCGGCGCCCGGCGTGCGGGCGGTGCGGTGCGGGCGGGAGCGGCGGCGGGCTGGGCCGCACGCTGCGGGGCGGCCTGCTGCGTCGGGGCTGCCGGCGCGGCGGCTGCGGGCGCTGCGCCGCGTCCGATCCCCGGGTCGGGGAACGGGGCACCGTCGTCGTACGGTTCGTCGTCGAGCGGGTAGTCGTCGACCGGGACGCCCGGCACGACGGGACCGCCGGGAGGCACGGCTCCCGCTCCGGACGCCGCCTGCGGACCCGGGGTGGTCGGGCCGTCGGGCTGCCCGGCCGTGGCAGCGCCCGGTCGCGCGGGTGCGGCCGACGGTGTCGGCTCGGCCGGCTGGGGCGTGCTCGTCTCGGCGGGGGCGACCGGCGCGGACGCCGGCACGGTGCCGAAGGGTGCTGCCCAGCTGGGCTCGACGGACTCCGGGACGGCGTCGGCGGTGGGGTCGCTGGCGGGGATCGTCGCGACCGCCCAGTCCGTCACCGGCGCACCGGATGGAGCGGGGGCCGGTTCGGCCGGTGCCTGGTCGCGCTGCGGGGCGGACGCGGTCGGCGCTGCCTTCGGCTCCGGCGCGGACTTCGGCGCCGCCGCGGACTTCGGCGCGGGCGCTGCCGTCGGCGCAGGAGGTGCCGTCGACTCGGGTGCTGCCGACGCGGCCTTCGGCTCGGCGGCAGGGGCAGCCGTCGACGTGGGCTCACCAGCGGAAGCCGGCGCCGGGGACTCCGGTACTGCGGGCGCCGGCGCCGGGGCCGCGGCGGCGGGCGCCTGGGCAGCGGGCGCCGGACGCTGGGCCGGTGCGGCCTGCTGTGCCGGAGCCGACTGCTGCTGCTGCTGCTGCTGCTGCTGGGGACGCTGCTGCTGTCCGGGCCCGCGGGCGACGAACTTCACGCGCAGACCGAGGACGTCCACGATGGCGGCGCGGAGCAGTTCGCTGACGCTCGCCGAGGGGTCGGACATCTCCTTGAACGAGGCGACGTCCTGCTGGCTCGGGAACGTCAGCGTCAGCACGTCGTCGCGGAGCGCGGTGACCTGCGCCGTGACGACCACCGACCACGCCGAACGCTTGGCGTGCTGCACGTGCTCGACGATCTGCGGCCAGGAGTCGCGCATCTGCTGGAAGCCGACGGCACCGACGGTCCGGACGGCGGGCTCGTCCCCGATCGTCGTGCCCTGACCGGTGGACGACGGGCTGACCGGCTCGGCCGCGGGCTTCGAGGGCTCCGGCTTCGAGGGCTCGGACTTCGCGGGCTCGGCCGAGGTCTGCGCGGGTGCTCCAGGAGTGCTCGGAGCGACCGCTGCCCACGACGCTGCGGCGTCACGGGCCACGGCTCCGGAGTCGGCCTGCGGCGCGGCGGGCTGCTCGACGGGACGCTCGGGCGTCGCACGAGCCGCTGCCGGAGCGGGCGTCGGGGCGAGGGAGGGAGCAGGCGCTGCGGGAGCCGCGGCTGCCGGCTGCTCACGACGCGGTGCAGCGGCGACGGCGGGAGCGGACTGCTCGCCGGCACCGGCCTGGTGTCCACCGGCGTCGTGTCCACCGACGTCACCCACCCCGACGCGACGTTCCAGGCGCTCCACCCGGGCGAGGGCTCCGCGCTGGGTGTCGTCGGCCTCGGGCACGAGCATGCGGGCCGTCATGAGTTCGAGGTGCAACCGGGGCGAGGTCGCGCCGGTCATCTCGGTGAGGGCACGGTTCGCGATGTCGGCGGAGCGGGAGAGCCCGGTCGCGCCGAAGACCCCGGCCTGGCGGCTCATGGTGTCGAGTTCTTCCGGTGAGACCCCGCGCAGGACGGCGGCGGCGCTCTCGTTCGTCGCCGCGACGACGATCAGGTCACGCAGGCGCTCGAGCAGGTCCTCGACGAAACGGCGGGGGTCCTGTCCGGTCTGCACGACGCGGTCGATCGCGGCGAACGCGGACGCCGGGTCGGCGACGGCCAGGGCGTCGACGACGTCGTCGAGCAGGGCGGCGTCGGTGTAGCCGAGCAGGGCCACGGCACGCTCGTAGGCGATCGCACCGTCTTCGCTGCCGGCCATCAGCTGGTCGAGCAGCGACAGGGTGTCACGGACGGATCCACCGCCGGCACGCACCACCAGGGGCAGGACGCCGGGGGCCACCGACACGGACTCCTGCGTGCAGAGCTGCTCGATGTACTCGAGCATCACCGCGGGCGGGACGAGCCGGAACGGGTAGTGGTGGGTGCGCGACCGGATGGTGCCGATGACCTTCTCGGGCTCGGTCGTCGCGAAGATGAACTTGACGTGCTCCGGCGGTTCCTCGACCAGCTTGAGCAGCGCGTTGAAGCCCTGCGGCGTCACCATGTGTGCTTCGTCGAGGATGAAGATCTTGTAGCGGTCGCGAGCCGGCGCGAACACGGCACGATCGCGCAGGTCACGCGCGTCGTCGACACCGTTGTGGCTCGCGGCGTCGATCTCGATGACGTCGAGCGAACCGCTGCCGTCGCGGGCGAGTTCCACGCAGCTCGGGCAGACGCCGCACGGGGTGTCGGTCGGGCCCTCGGCGCAGTTCAGGCAGCGCGCCAGGATGCGGGCCGATGTCGTCTTGCCGCAGCCACGGGGCCCGCTGAACAGGTAGGCGTGGTTGACGCGGTTCGTGCGGAGCGCCGTGCGGAGCGGGTCGGTGACCTGCGACTGCCCGATCAGCTCGGCGAAGTTCTCGGGCCGGTAACGGCGATACAGGGCGGTGACCACGCGACAAGGGTAGCCGTCACGACCGACAACCCGCGTGCCCGCCCACAGGTCGTCCTGCCGGGCCGGACCACCCTTCGGCGGTGGGCCGAGCGCCCGGACGGCACCGCGCCTCCCGTCCGTCTGGTCGACGGGCGGGAGGCGCGGTGTGTGACGCTGGTGCGGACTCAGCCGCGGGTGCGGCGACGGAGCCTGCCGGCGAGGCGGGACAGCCCCAGCAGCAGGAACCCGAGGGCCACCAGGCCCGCCGCGGCGCCGGCGATCGGGACGACGTCCGCGCCGGTCCAGGCGAGGGCACCGGTGCCGTTGCCGTTGCCGTTGCCGGAGCCACCGATCCCGGCGCCGGAGCCGTTCCCGGAGCCACCGCCGATGCCGGAGCCGTTGCCGGTCCCCGGCGTCCCGGGCAGACCGGGTGCACCCGGCGTGCCGGGCGTTCCGGGCGTCCCCGGCGTCCCCGGCGTGCCCGGCTCCTCCGGGTCGACGGCATCGTCCATGACCATGACGCGGAGCATCTGCGCCTGCGAGGTGAACCCGCCGACCGACTGGGTGACGCGCAGCATGTGGCCGCCGACCGGCAGCCCCACCATGACCCACCACTCGCCGTCCTCGTCAGCCGTCGTGGCGACCGCATCACGGCCCATCGGCTGCACGGTGACGGTCGCGCCGGGCTCGGCGGTGCCCGTGACCATCAGGTCGTGGTCACCGTCCTCGTCGGCCATGTACTGCGAACCCGGTGTCGGCGAGGTGACCGCGAGCGGCTCCAGGGTGTCGACCACGATCGGCACCTGCGGCGCCGCCGAGGTCGTGCCGTTCACCGACTGCGTGGCGCTGATCGTCCACTCACCCTCGGGGACGCGCTCGAACACGACGCTCCACGCCCCCTCGTCGTCGGCGGTGGTGGTGCGGACCTGCCCGGTGGACAGGGTCGCCGTCACCGCGGCGCCGGGGGTGGCCTGACCGGTCACCGTGAACGAGCCGGTGTCACCGAAGCCGTCCGCCGGGATCAGCTGCCCGGGGTCGGGGCTCGTGATGACGATGCCCGTCTCCTGCGCGGCCACGACCGTGACGTCGGCGGTCACCGGGTCGGAGGTCCGACCGCCGACCGTCTGCGTCACCGACACCGTGTGGTCCCCGAGGGGGACGCCACCGATCGTGACCGTCCACGAACCGTCGTCGCCGGCGGTCGTCGTGGCGGTCCGGCCGTCCACGTCGACCGTGACGGTCGCGCCGGGCTCGGCGGTGCCGCTCACCGGGACGGAGGTCGTCGACCCCGTGGTCGGGAACGCCTGGCCGTCGGTCGGGCTCGAGATGACGACCGGCGTCGCGGCCGTCACGGTGAAGCCGACCTGCGGAGCGTCGGTGGTGGCACCGTCGACCGTCTGGCTGGCGGCGACCGTGTGGGATCCCTCGGCGACGTCCCGCACCGTCACGGACCACGTACCGTCGTCGTCCGCGGTCGTGGCGACCGCGGTGCCGTCGTCGATGCGGACCGAGACGGCGGCGTTCGGTGCGGAGGTACCGGTCACCCGCACGTCGGTCGAACCGCCGAGCACCCGGTGGTCGGTGCCGTCGGCCGGGCTGGTCACGACGATCGCGTCCGCGGCGGCGACCACGACGGTCACGTCGCGCTCGATCGCATCGGACGTCGTGCCGTTCACGACCTGGGTGACGACGAGCGTGTGGTCCCCCGCCGGCACGTCGGCCAGCGTGGTCTCCCACCGTCCGTCGGTGCCGACACGGACCACGACCGGGTCGGCGTCGTCGAGGACGACGCGGACCGACGCGCCGGGCTGGCCCTCGCCGCCGACCGGGACGGTCGCGGTGGGGTCGGTGCTCGGCACGGTGAACCTGGTGTCGTCGGCCGGTGCGGTGACCGTCAGCGCGGCACCGGGTGCCACGGTGAAGGTGCTGCGCACCGCCGCGGACGTCGAGCCGTCGACCGTCTGGGTCGCCCGGATCGTGTGCTCGCCGACGGTGGTGTCCGGCAGGTCGACGCTCCAGGTACCGGCGTCGGTCGCGGTCACGGTCCGGGCGTCGCCGCCGTCGATCGTGACACGGACCTCGGCACCGGGCTCGGCAGCCCCCGCGGCGATGAGGGTCGCGACGGAGTCACGCTGGGCGACCCGGATCGTGGTGCCGTCCGCCGGGGTGGCGATCGTGATCGGGTCGGCGACGAGGACGCGGACGCGGACGTCCACCGTCACCGGCGCGGACTCGGTGCCGTCGATGCGCTGCGTGACGCTCACGGTCGTCGTGCCGGCCGGCACACCGGGGACCGAGACGCTCCACGCACCGTCGTCGTCCGCGGTGGTCGACTCGGTGCGACCGTCGCCCAGGTCGACCACGATGGTCGCGCCCGGCTCGGCGGTGCCGGCGACGTCGACCGTCGTCGTGCCGTCCCCGTCGGCGACCGTGTACTCCTGGTCGGCCGTCGGCTCGGTGATGACGACGGGCGCGCCCGCCTCGATCTCGAAGGTCGTCCCGACCGGGGTGGTCGAGGTCGAGCCGTCCACGGTCTGCGTCACCTCGACGGTGTGCTCGCCGACACCGAGGTCCGGCACGTCGACGCTCCACGAGCCGTCGTCACCGGCGGTGACCTCGACGGGGTCGCGGTCGTCGACGGTGACCGTCACCGTGGCGCCGGGCTGGGCGTCACCGGCGACCGTCACGGTCGTCGTCGCGTCGCCGTCGGCCACCGTGATCGGGTCGTCGCCGGGCTCACGGATGGTGAGGTCCGCGGCGGCGACCACGGACACCGGTCGTTCGACCGCCGCGCTCGTGGTGCCGTTCAGGGCCTGCGTGACCGAGGCCGTGAACGAACCGGTCGGCACGTCCTCGACCGTGGTCGTCCAGCGGCCGTCCTCGTCCACGGTCGCCGTGGCGGTCCCGCCGTCGCCGAGGTCGACCGTGACGGTCGCGCCCGGCTCACCGGTGCCCGCGAAGTCGACCCCGGTGGTGGCGTCGTCGTCCGCCACCGTGACGGTGGTGGCACCGCGCGGGGTGGACACGACGAGCGGGGCTCCGGCACGGACCGACACCGCCGCAGTCACCGGCGTCGAGGTCTGCCCGCCGACGACCTGCGTCGCGGTGACGCGGTGGTCACCGACCGGGACGTCCTGGAAGGTGGTCTCCCACCGGCCGTCCTCGTCCGCGGTCACCGTCTCGGTCTCGCCGGTCGAGAGGCGGACCGTCACCTCGGCGTCGGGCTGCGCCCGACCGGTGACCTCGACGTCGGCGGTGCCGGAGGTGTCGGCGACCGTCAGGACGTCGCCGTCCTCCGGGGTCACGATGGTGAGCGCGGTTCCGGCCCGCACCGTGACGGTCTGGTCCGGACTGGAGGCGGTGGTCCCGCCGACCGTCTGGCTGGCGGTGAGCGTCGGCGTGCCGACACCGACCCCACCGAACGTGACCGTCCAGTCGCCGTCCGCGTCCGCGGTGGTGGTCGCCTCGTCGTCGCCGAGTCGCACCGCCACCGGCGCGCCCGGCTCCGCCGAACCCGTGACGACGACGTCGCGCGTCGCATCGGCGTCCGGCACGAGGAGGACCACGTCGGTCCCCGGCGCGGTGATCGTGACGGCGTCGGCGGCCTCGATCGTCACCGTGCGCTCGACCGGGTCGGAGGTGCGCGGGTCGGAGACCGTGCCGGGCAGGGTCTGGGTGACCGCGACCTGGTGCTCGTCGACGCCGAGGTCGGGGAACGTGACCGACCACGTGCCGTCGGCACCGACCGTCGTCTCCTGGTCCTCGGAGCCGGCGAGGGTCGCCGTGACGGCGGCGCCGGGCTGGCCGGTGCCGGTGACCGTGACGTCGCGCACGACGTCCGGTCCGGCGACCGTGATCGGGTCCGTGTCCGGACCGGTGATCGTCAGCGCGTTGGCCGTGACGACCTCGAAGGTGATCGGGACGGCGCTCGTCACGACGTCCTCGACCTCCTGGCTGGCGGACGCCGTGTACACGCCGGTCGGGGCGAGACCGGTGGCGTCGACCGCCCAGCGTCCGTCGTCGTCAGCCGTGGTGGTGAACCGGGTGCCGGGGCCGACCGAGACGGTCACCGCGGCGCCGGGCTCGGCCGTGCCGGTGATCCGGACGGTCGCGGTGGCGTCGGCGTCGACCACGACGAAGCGTGCGCCGCTCGCCGGGGTGTCGATGACGATGGCGTTGCCGGGGACCACGGTGAAGTCACGCGTGACCACCGGGCCGTCGGTGCCGTTCACGGTCTGCACGGCCTCGACGGTGTGCTCACCGATGCCGAGCTGCGTGGTCGGGAGCTCCCAGTTGCCGGCCGTGTCCGTGACGACCTCGACGGGGTCGCCCTCGTCGATCGTGACGGCGACGGTCGCGCCGGGCTCCGCGGTGCCGCGGACGACCACGTTGGCCTGCCCACCGGTGCCGGCGGGCACCTGCTGGGCGTCACCCGGTGCCACGATGACGAGCTCGTCGCCGGCCTCGACCGCGAAGTCACGGTCGACCGGTGCCGAGGTCGCGCCGTCGACGGTCTGGGTGACCGTCGCGGTGTGGTCGCCGGTGCCGACGTCGGTGAGGACCACCGACCAGGCGCCCTGCGGGTTCGCGGTGGTGGACACCGCGTCGCCGTCGTCCAGGACGACCTCGATGCGGGCACCGGGCTGCGCGGTGCCCCGCACGGTGACGTCGACGACGGAGTCGTCGGTCGCGACCGTGACGGTGGCGTCCTGCGCCGGAGCGGTGACGGCGAGCGGGGCGCCCGCCTGCACCGTGACGACCTGGCGGACGGCCGGCGAGGTGGTCCCGCCGACGGTCTGCGTCGCCGAGATCGTGTACCGACCGACCGGGACGTCGGTGACGGTCAGCGTCCAGGTGCCGTCGTCGTCGGCCGTCGTGGTGGCGGTCAGTCCGTCGCCGAGCGAGACCCGCACCTCGGCGCCGGCCTCGGCCGTGCCGGCCAGGTCGAGGTCGGTGGTGGTGTCGGCGTCGAGGACCGTGACCACGTCGCCGTCCGCGGGCGCGGTGATCGCGAGCGGGTCGCCCGCCTCGACGGTGAAGGTGGTCTCCACCGGGCCGGACGTGGTGCCGTCGACGCTCTGACGCGCCGTGACGGTGCGCTCCCCGACCGGGACGTCGGCGAAGGTCGTCGTCCAGGCGCCGTCCTCGTCCGCGGTGACCGCGGCGGTGAAGGAACCACCGATGCCGACGGTGACCCGGGCGTTCGGAGCGGCCGAGCCGGACACCGTCACCGGGGTGGTCGAGCTGTCGTCGGCGACGGTGATGGTGCTGCCGTCGGCCGGCTCGTCGATGGTGAGCGCGGGGGCCGCCGTCACGGTGAAGTCCCGGGTGACCGCGGCGCTCGTGGTGCCGCCGACGGTCTGGGTGACCTCGGCCGAGTACTCCCCGGCCGGGACGTCCGTGACGCTCGTCGACCAGGTGCCGTCGGCGTTCGCGCGGGTGGTGGCGGTCAGGCCGTCACCGAGGTCGACGTCGACGCGGGCACCGGCCTGTGCGCTGCCGGAGAACGGGACGGACCGGGTGTCGCCGGCGAGCGGGAAGTCCTGGTCCGCCGTGGGGGTGTCGACGGTCAGGCCGGCTGCGGCCACGACCCGGAAGGACCGGGTCACGGGTGCCGAGGTCGTGTCGCCGACGGTCTGCGTGACGCTCGCCGTCTGCTCGCCGACCGGGACCTCGGGGACGGTGACGCTCCAGGCGCCGGCGTCGTCCGCCGTGCCCGTCGCGGTCACGCCGCCGCCGAGGTCGACGTCGATGCGCGCATTCGCCGTCGCGGTGCCCGTCAGGGTGACCGGGGCGGTCTCCCCCGTGGTGGTGAAGGCCTGACCGGCCGTGGGGGTGCTGATCGTCAGTGCACGCTGGGCGACGACGGAGAACTCCTGCGTCGCGGTGCCTGCTGCGGTGCCGCCGACCGTCTGGGTCGCGGTCGCGGTGTACGCACCGGTGGGGACGTCGGCGATGGTCGTCGTCCAGGTCCCGTCGGCAGCGACGGTCGCGGTGCCGGTCAGGTCTCCGCCGAGGCTGACGGCCACGGCGGCGCCGGGCTCGCCGGCCCCGCTCACGACGACGCTGCGGGTCGAGTTCGCCGACGGCACGGTGAACTGCTGTCCGGCCGTGGGCGCCGTGATGCTCGGAGCCGCGAACGCCGTGGCGCGCACGGTCGAGGTGGCGAGGTCCACGGTGGCGACGTTCACCCCGGGGAGCACGGAGAGCCGCAGGGCGTGCACGCTTCGCGATCCGGTGTCGTACCCGCGGGGGTCGCGGAAGCCGGTGGTGTCCTGCGCGTTCACGGTGAGGTCGACGACCTGACGGAGCAGCAGCACGACGGGGCTCAGCAGGGTGGAGACGGCCGAGGTCGTGGCCGTGAGCGTCGTGCCGAGGTTCGTCAGGGCCGTGCCCGTCACCAGGGGACGCACGATGGTCTGCAGTGCCGGGATGACGACGGTGTTGACCGCCGGGGCGAGCAGGGTGCCGAGCACGTTCAGCCCCAGGGGGCCACCGGTCGCCGTCACCGTGGCGGTGGCCGGAGACGTGCCGGCGAGGGCGCCGAGCGTGGTGTCCGCGCGGAGGGCCAGTGCGGTGAGCGGGATGCCCGCGAGGTTGACGTTCGCGGTGACGTTCACCCGGACCGCGGTCGAGTTGATCGTGTTGACGACCGCCGTCTGCAGTGCGGTCGGCAGCTGGGTGCCGAGGATCGTCGTGATGCTCCGGTTGATCGAGCTCACCGCCGCCTCGGTCAGCACCGACGTGTTCGCCGGCTGGCCGTTCAGCGTGGTCAGCTGGTCGAGGTCGACCGTGATCGCGCCCGTCGCCGGTGTGATCGTCACGGCGCCGTCGGTCAGGGGTTCCTGCAGGACCCGGGTCAGGGTGTCGTCGAGGTTCAGGTCCACGGCCGCGGTGACGTTCGTGCCGTTGACGTTCACCAGGCCGAGGCTCGTGCCACGGAGCAGCCGCTGGATGTCGGCGGTCAGGGCGGTCGTGGTGCCGGAGAGGGCCCCGTCCGCGCCGACCGCGGAGTTCACCGTTCCCGAGAAGGTGCGCAGGTCGTTCCGGAGCGCGGTGCTGAGTCCGGCGACCGCCGGGCTCGTCAGGTCCAGCTCCGCACCGGCGATGCGGTAGTCGGTCGTCGTCTCGACCGCGGTGCCGCGCGTCGCCTGGATCCGGGAGGCCAGGGCACCGATCTCCAGCTGCGCGTCCGACAGCACCGTGGTGTCGGCGCCGACGCGCGAGAACAGCGGGTTGAGGTCGACCGTCGCGGCGCCGGTGCCCGACCCCGTGCCGACCCCGATGCCGCCGTCGTTCGTCAGGAGCCCCGACGACGCCGTCGCGCCCGTGGCCGAGGTCGTGGCGTACTGGCCGTCGACGCCGAGGGTCAGGATGCCGTTCGGGCCGAGCAAGTTGATGTCGTTGCCGAGGTCCACCCCGATGGCGTTGAGCGCCGTCAGGTTGAGCGGCTGGTTCGTGGTGCCGCCGCCCGAGGTCGCACCCCGCGCGGAGTACGCGCCGCCGAGCTGGGCGACCGCGTCGGCGTCGACGATGCCGGAGCCGCTGAGCAGCAGCCCCTCGGCCTCGGCGACGTCGTTCTGGGCGGCCGCAGCGGGTTGGATCGCCACGGTGGCGGCGATGAGCGCCGTCACCGTGGCGACGACGCCGCCGCGCAGGAGGAACCGCCGACCGTCCGTCGCTCGTCCTCGAGCTCGGCCGTCGGCGCGGGTGATCCGTCGTGTCCGTTCGTCCGCTGCGGAGGGTACGGGGGTACCGGGCAGCGACGCGTGCCTGCGCATGCGTGTCTCTTTTCCTGGCGGGCGCGCCCGCCACCTGATCCTCGGAATCCACCGCTGGTGAGGCGGCGGAGGCTCCTCCGCTGGTGAGGCGGTGGAGTGTCGGAACCCTGGTTGGGGATTCCTGAGGCAGATCTTTACACATGATCAGGAAGCTGTCAGCAAGCATCGACGAAAAAGGACGCGAGACCTCCCGAACGGGGGGCGGACACCGGGGAGCCGACTCGACCCGGAACGAAGAAGACTCCTCACGCACCCGCCAGAGCCTGGTTACCCTTGCTGCGTTTCCGCCCTGGGGGAGTTGGCCTGGATGGCGTCACGTGAGGAGCCGCCGAGAAGTCTACCGGACGCAACGGGCAGACTCGAACACATGAAGATCGCCATCGCCGGAGGACACGGCCAGATCGCCCTGCTCCTCGCCCGCCAGATCACCGACGCCGGCCACGATGCCGTCGCGATCGTCCGCAACCCCGCGCACGTGGCCGACGTCGAGCAACAGGGCGCGCGTGCGATCGTCGCCGACCTGGAGCAGCTCGGCGACGACGACCTGGCGCTCCGCCTGCGCGGTGTCGATGCCGTGGTCTTCGCCGCCGGTGCCGGGCCGAACAGCGGCGCCGAACGGAAGCTCACCGTCGATCGCGACGGTGCGATCCTGCTCGCCGACGCCGCCGAGCGTGCCGGCATCGAGCGGTACGTGATGATCTCCGCGATGGCGGCCGACACCTACGACCCCGAGCTCGCCGTCGTGCCCGCACAGGACGACGCCGCGGTGTTCCAGGTCTACCTACGGGCGAAGGCCGAGGCGGACGCGAACCTGCGGGCCCGACGCCTCCGCTGGACGATCGTGCGCCCCGGCGGCCTGCTCGACACGCCGCCGCAGGGCACCGTCCACGTCGGCCGGACGGTCCCGCGCGGCTCGATCCCCCGGGCAGACGTCGCGACCGTCGTCCTGCACGCCCTGCTCGACGACGCCGCGGTCGGCGTGCAGTTCGAGGTCACCAGCGGCGACACCCCGATCCCCGCGGCGCTGAACGCGCTCACCTGACCGGTCGGTGCCGCCCGCACCGTGCGCGCTTCGCCACCCCGTGCGGGCTCCTCGCCGAAGGTGCCGGGCCGTGCACCGTGCGCACCTGCGCACCCCGTGCGGACTTCCGCGCCCCGTGCCGCGCTGCAAGCGCGCACCCACCAGGCAACCCCGCACCAACCGACGAATGCTGCACCGTGCACCGGACGTGACCCACGGACGGACGGGAGGCACGGAACCAGCCCGCCCCGCGCCTCCCGTCCGCACCGTGCGCACCTGCTCACCCCGTGCGAGCTTCCGCACCCCGTGCCGCGCCACAAGCGCGCACCCACCAGGCAACCCCGCACCCACTGAGGAATGCTGCACCGTGCACCGGACGTGAACCACGGACGGACGGGATGCACGGAACCAGCCCGCCCCGCGCCTCCAGTCCGCACCGTGCGCACCTGCGCACCCCGTGCGCACTTCCACGCCCCGTGCCGCGCCGCAAGCGCGCACCCACCAGGCAACCCCGCGCCAGCCGACGGACGGACGGCAGGCACGGAACCAGCCCGCCCCGCGCCTCCCGTCCGCACCGTGCGCACCTGCTCACCCCGTGCGGACTTCCACGCCCCGTGCCGCGCTGCAAGCGCGCACCCAACAGGCAGCCCCGCACCGTGCACCGGACGCGACCTACGGTCGGACGGGAGGCACGGAGCCAGCCCGCCCCGCGCCTCCCGTCCGCACCGTGCGCACCTGCGCACCCCGTGCGGACTTCCACGCCCCGTGCCGCGCTGCAAGCGCGCACCCAGCAGTCAGCCCCGCGCCAGCCGACGAACACCGCACCGTGCACCGGACGCGACCCACCGGCGGACGGGAGGCGCAGCGCCAGCCCGCCCCGCGCCTCCCGTCCGCACCGTGCGCACCTGCGCACCCCGTGCGGACTTCCGCGCCCCGTGCCGCGCCACAAGCGGGCACCCAACCGGCAACCTCGCACCAGCCCACGAACACCGCACCGTGCCGCCGCCACGCGCCACGCGTCAGAGCGCGACCGCAGCAGACTGCCGGGCGATCTCGAGCTCCTCGTTCGTCGGGATCACGAGCACCGCGACCCGTGAGCCGTCGGTGGAGATGCGGCGGGCGTCCCGCGACGCCAGCTCGTTCCGGTCCGGATCGATCTCGATGCCCAGGTGCTCGAGCCCCGCGAGCACACGCCGCCGCAGCAGCGCGTTGTTCTCGCCGACCCCCGCGGTGAACACGACCGCGTCGAGCCCACCGAGCTGCGCCGTGTAGGCGCCCACGTAGCGACGGATGCGGTGGCGGTACACGGCGAGCGCCGCCTCCGCCTGCTCGTCGCCCTTGGTGGCGGCGTCCTGCACGTCGCGCATGTCACCGTTGCCGGTCAGGCCGAGCAGGCCGGACCGCTTGTTGAGCATGGTGTCGAGCTCGTCGAAGGTCATCCCGGCCTCGCGGTGCAGGTGGATGAGCACCGCGGGGTCGAGGTCGCCGGAGCGGGTGCCCATGACGAGCCCCTCGAGCGGGGTGAGCCCCATCGAGGTCTCGATGGACTTCCCGCCGTCGATCGCCGCGACCGAGGCGCCGTTGCCCAGGTGCAGCACGATCGTCTTGAGCTCGGCGAGTGGCCGGTCGAGGAACTCCGCGGCCTGCTCGGAGACGTACTTGTGGCTGGTGCCGTGCATGCCGTAGCGGCGGATCCCGTACTCGGCGGCCAGGTCGGCGGGGATCGCGTACGTGTACGCGTGCGGCGGCATCGTCTGGTGGAACGCGGTGTCGAACACGGCGACGTGGGGGACGTCCGAGAAGACCTGCTTCGCGGCGCGGATCCCCTCGAGGTTCGCGGGGTTGTGCAGCGGCGCGAGGCTGTTGAGGTCCTCGATCTGCTGCTCGACCTGGTCCGTGACGACCGTTGCACGGTCGAAGGTGGTGCCGCCGTGCACGACGCGGTGGCCGACGACGGCGGGCGGGTGCTCGTCGAACGACGGCCCGACCTTCGCGAACGCGTCGATCATCGCCTGGAACCCGGCCGCGTGGTCGGGCACCGACGCGGCGTCGTTGGACGACGACTCCCCCGTCAGCGCGTTGGTGTGCTTCCAGGCCCCGGCGGACTCGCCGATGCGCTCCACGAGCCCGGAGGCGAGCGTGCGCTCGTCCTCGAGCTCGATGAGCTGGTACTTGAACGAACTCGAGCCGGAGTTGACGACGAGGGCTGCGGTCACGGGGTGGTCACTTTCTGTCGGGCCTGGAGGCGCGGTGCGGGTCGGGCGGTCAGGCCGCGTCGGTCGCGGTGCCGGCCTGGATCGCGGTGATCGCGACAGTGTTCACGATGTCGCCCACCAGGGCGCCCCGCGACAGGTCGTTGATCGGCTTGCGCAGGCCCTGCAGCACCGGGCCGATCGCCACGGCGCCGGCCGAGCGCTGCACGGCCTTGTACGTGTTGTTGCCGGTGTTGAGGTCCGGGAAGATGAACACCGTCGCCCGACCCGCGACCGGGGAGTCCGGCATCTTCGTCGACGCGACCGTGGGGTCGGCTGCGGCGTCGTACTGGATCGGGCCCTCGACGAGCAGGTCGGGCCGGCGTTCCCGCACGAACGCGGTGCCGGCGCGCACCTTGTCGACGTCGGCGCCGGAGCCGCTGTCGCCGGTGGAGTAGCTGAGCATCGCGACGCGGGGGTCGATGCCGAACTGGGTCGCGGTCTCGGCGGACGAGATCGCGATGTCGGCGAGCTGCTCGCTCGTCGGGTCCGGGATCACCGCGCAGTCGCCGTAGACGAGCACGCGGTCGGCGAGCGCCATCAGGAACACGCTCGACACGATCGAGGTGTCCGGACGGGTCTTGATGATCTCGAACGACGGCCGGATGGTGTGGGCCGTGGTGTGCTTCGCGCCGGAGACCATGCCGTCGGCGAGCCCGAGCTGCACCATCATCGTGCCGAAGTACGAGACGTCGGTGACGGTGTCGCGGGCGAGCTCGATCGACATCCCCTTGTGGGCGCGGAGCCGGGTGTACTCCTCGGCGAAGCGCTCACGCAGCTCGGGGTCGAACGGCGAGACGAGCTGCGCGGCCTCGAGGTCGAGGCCGAGCTCGGTCGCCCGCGTGCGGATGGCGGCGGGGTCGCCGAGGATCGTGAGCTCGCAGACCTGGCGCTGCAGCAGGGTGGAGGCGGCACGGAGGATGCGGTCGTCCTCGCCCTCGGGCAGGACGATGCGCTTGCCGTAGCTGCGCGCCCGGTCGAGCAGGCCGTGCTCGAACATGAGCGGGGTGACGACCCCGGACGGGGCGAGCTGCAGGCGGTCGCGCAGGGCCTCGGCGTCGACGTGCTGCTCGAACAGGGCGAGCGCGAGGTCGGCCTTCCGGGGTGAGTCGGCGGCCAGGCGGCCACGGGTCTGGGTGATCCGGAGGGCGGTGTCGTACGTGCCGAGGTCGTTCTGCGCGATCGGCAGCGAGCTCGACAGGCCCTCGAGCAGCCGCGACACCTGCGGGGCGATCTCGAACCCGCCGTTCAGGATGACGCCGGCCAGGCTCGGGAACGTCTCGGACTGGTTGGCGAGCAGCGTGGCGATGAGGACGTCGCTCCGGTCACCGGGGACGACGACGATGCCGCCCTCGATCAGCCGGGGCAGCACGTTCTCCATGCTCATGCCCGCGACGACGGTGCCGAGGGCCTCGCGGTCGAGCAGGGCGTCGTCACCGCGGACGAGGGTGGCGCCGGTGGCCTGCAGCAGGGCGCGGACGGTCGGGGCGACGAGCACGCGGTCCTCGGGGATCGCCCACACCGGCACGTCGGGGTGGTCGTCGTGCACAGCCTGCTCGACGCTCGTCACGATGGCGGCGAGGGCGTCCGGGTCGGCACGGTTCACCACGACGCCGAACAGCTGCGCGTGTGCCGCCCGCAGCTCGCTGGTCGTGACGTCCGCCACCTGCGCCATGCCTTCGGGGGTGCGGGCCGCACGTTCGGCGGCGTCGCGGCCACCGAGCACGAGGAGCACCGGAGCACCGAGGTTCGCGGCGACCTTCGCGTTGAAGGACAGCTCGGTGGGGCTGCCCACGTCGGTGTAGTCGGACCCGAGCACCACGACGGCGTCGCACTGCCGCTCGACCTGGGCGAACCGGGTGACGATGGTGCCGAGGGCCGCCTCGGGGTCGGCGTGCACGTCGTCGTAGGTGACCCCGACCGCGTCGTCGTAAGAGATGCCGACGGCCGTGTGCTGCAGCAGCAGCTCGAGCACGTAGTCGGGTTCGACGACCGATCTGGCGACTGGCCGGAACACGCCGACGCGGCCGACGGACCGGGCGAGGGTCTCGAGGACACCGAGGGCGACCGTGCTCTTGCCCGTGTGCCCTTCTGCTGACGTGATGTAGATGCGGGTCGACACGAGGCCCAGGGTAGTCGCCCGACATGTCACGACATCTGGGAGCACCGGCGCCGACGACACGCGGTCGTGAGCACCGCGCAGAACCTGTACCATTGGGTGTCGCCGTCGCGAGACGGTGTCAGGAGAATTCGCCTAGTGGCCTATGGCGCACGCTTGGAAAGCGTGTTGGGTGCAAGCCCTCGGGGGTTCGAATCCCCCATTCTCCGCAGCGAGCAACACAGAACCACCCACGAAGGACCCGCACCGATCGGTGTGGGTCCTTCGTCGTCGTGCTCATGAAGGCGCAGTGGTCCCCCACCCTGCGGACGAGCGCGTGCCCTGTTCCCCCTCGGTTGGCCGGGAAACGCTGACCAGGGGTGGAACGGGCTGTCCCCGGTACCCGTCGGTCGCCTATGCTGGCCGAGCGAACGGCTCCGGGACGAGCCGACCGCGGTGCATCGAGCGGCAGGGGCGTCGCTCGGAGGGCGTGCTGATCAGCGTGCCCGGAACACCCGAGGGGACGAGGAGACGCGCCATGGGGGACACCACCGTGCCCGCAGTACCCGTGCGGCCCGCCGTCTTCGACACGGTCCTCCGTCCGCGCCGGTCCCTCGTCCGCTCCACCGCGCTGAGCATCGCCTTCTCGGCAGTGCCGCTCGCCGTCGCCCTGGTCTGGGTCTCGTTCCCGTTCCGCACGTGGGCCGTGTTCGCCGGGATCGTCGTCGCGATGGCCGCGGCCGTCGGCATCGTGTTCGTCCGACTGCACACCGCGTTCATCGGGATCGACGACGACGGCCTGACGATCCGCGGGGTCCTCACGGCGCACCGGCGGATCCCCCGCGAGCGCGTGCACAGCCTGGTGCTCGCCACGACCTTCGGCTCGTCGGTGGACCGGACCGACCGGGAACTCGTCGCCTTCGACCGGACCGGCACCCACCTCTTCCGGCTCCGCGCCGATGTGTGGGGCGACGACGGGCTCGACCGGGTCGTCGACGCGCTCGGCGTGCAGGTCGTCGAGGATGCTCGACCGGTCTCCGCCCGCACCTTCGCGAAGCGCTACCCGACGAGCCGCGCCTGGTACGAGCAGCGGTCGGCATTCCTGCTCGTCGGCGGCCTCGTCGTGCTGGTCGTCGGCGGGCTGCTCGCCGTCGAGTTCGCCGGTCTCAACGCCCGCTGACCCACCGGCGGACCGGTCAGCGGCCACCGCACGGCACCCGTCAGCACGGCACCCGTCGACGCGGCACCGGTCAGCGCCGACGCCGCAGCGTCGAGAAGATCCCGCGCACCACTTCCTTCGCGATGGTCCCGCCCAGCCCGGAGCCGAGCAGGTCCGACAGCGGGTCCCCCGCGGTTCGCCGTGTCCCGGACCGCTGCGTCCCGGACCGCTGCGTCCCGCCCGACCGACCGGAGCCGCCGGACCGACCGGAACGCCGCGCCTCCGACGCTCGCTCGGCCCGCTCGAACTCCCGCTGCTGCCGCTCGTACTCCCGCTGGGCATCCGCCGACGCGTCCGCCGCGGCAGCGGCGGCCTCGTCGGCTGCAGCGGCGGCGTCGGCCGCAGCGGCCGCCGCCTCCATCCGGCGCGCGAGCACCTCGCGCGCCGAGTCCGGGTCGACGCGGGTGCCGTAGCTCGACAGGAGCGGTGAGGCCTGCACCCGTGCGGCCATCTCGTCGGCCGGCATCGGGTCCATCGACCCCTGGGGTGCGCGCAGCCGGGTCCACGCGACGGGGGTCGGCGCGCCCCGCTCGTTCATCACCGTGACGATCGCCTCGCCGGTCGCGAGCGACGTGAGCACCTCGCCCAGGTCGTAGTCGCTCGTCGGGTAGGTCGACACCGTCGCCCGGAGCGCCTTCGCGTCGTCCGGGGTGTGGGCGCGGAGCTGGTGCTGGATGCGCGACCCGAGCTGCGCCAGCACGTCGTTCGGCACGTCCTTCGGGGTCTGCGTCACGAAGAAGACCCCGACGCCCTTCGACCGGATGAGCCGCACGGTCCGCACGATCTGCTCGGTGAAGTCCTTCGACGCCCCGGTGAACAGCAGGTGCGCCTCGTCCAGGAAGAACACGAGCTTGGGCTCGTCCTGGTCGCCGACCTCCGGCAGCTCGTTGAACAGGTCCGCCAGCAGCCACATCAGGAACGTCGAGAAGACCTCCGGCCGGTCCTGCACACCGGGCACCTCGAGCAGGCTGACGATCCCGCGCCCGTCCGCCGCCGTCCGCAGGAACACCTGCGTGTCGATCTCGGGCTCGCCGAAGAACTGGTCGGCACCCTGGTCGGCGAAGGTGACGAGCTCCCGCAGGATCACCCCGGCGGTCTGCTTCGACAGGCCCCCGAGCTCGGCGAGTTCGCCCTTGCCCTGCTCGCTCACCAGGAACGTCAGCACGCTCCGCAGGTCGTCGAGGTCCACCAGCGCCAGGCCCTGCTGCGTGGCGTAGTGGAACACCAGACCGAGCGAGGACTCCTGCGTGTCGTTCAGGCCGAGCACCTTCGACAGCAGCAGCGGCCCGAACCCGGAGACGGTGGCGCGGATCGGCACGCCGGTGCCCTGCCCGCCCAGCGAGAACAGCTCGGCCTGGCTCGCGACACCCTGCCACTGCTGGCCGATGCCCGCGGTGCGGTCGAGCAGCTTGTCGTTCGCCTGCCCCGCGACGGCCAGACCCGACAGGTCGCCCTTGATGTCGGCGGCGAACACCGGCACCCCGTTCGCCGCGATCTGCTCGGCGAGCACCTGCAGCGTGCGGGTCTTGCCGGTGCCGGTCGCCCCGGCCACCAGTCCGTGCCGGTTCAGCATCGCGAGCGGGATCCGGACCTGCACGTCGGGCACCGCTGCGCCGTTGACGAGGGCACCGAGTTCGATCGCGCCGCCGCCGACGGCGTAGCCGTCACGGATCGCTGCGACCGCGTCCGGTCCGAGCGGGCCGGCTTCGGCACGGACGGGAGGCACGGTGCCGGTCGCCGCCGTCGCCACCGGATCCGGGACGGTCGCGTCGACCGCCGCGGCAGGGGTGGTGGGAGCCGGTGCGGCTGCAGGGGAGGGCTCCGCGTCGGGCGTGAGCCGCGCCTCCAGGCCGGTGGGTGGCGGGGACCCGACGACCGCGGGTTCCGCGTCGGCGGTGAGGCCCGTCTGCTCCTCCGCCGCCAGTGCGGCGGCGAGCTCCTCGGCTCGCCGCGCCGCTTCGTCGGCAAGCCGACGTGCCTCGTCGGCGGCCTGTCTCGCTGCCTCGGCAGCCGCCCGTGCCCGCTCCGTCGCGTCGCTCATGGGCACAGCCTAGGGACCGGAGCCCGCGGCGGCCCGGGTCGTCAGTGCGTCAGCGCGGGGACCGTCCGCGGGCGGACCACGAACCAGAGCATCAGGATCGCGACGGCGGCGGTCGACGCCATCACCATCGCCATCGGGGTGGCCGTCGTGATGCCGAGCCAGCCGACCACCGGCGAGATGAGCCCGGCGACGCCGAAGTTCAGGGCGCCGAGCACCGAGGCGGCGGTCCCCGCCTCTTTCCCGTGGGCGGCGAGACCGATGACCTGCACGAGCGGGAACGAGAACCCGCACGCGGCGATGAAGAACCACAGCGGGACGAGCACGCCGACCAGACCGGCCCCGAGCTGGTCGAGGACGATGATCGCGAGCGACGCCAGCAGCAGGGTCGCGGTCGAGCACGCCAGGATCCACTGCGGACCGACCCGCTGGGCGAGCCGCGACGAGATCTGCACGCCGAGGACGACCCCGACCGAGTTGACGGCGAAGAGCAGCCCGTACTGCTGCGCGTCGAGCCCGTAGACCTGCTGGAACAGGAACGGTGACGCGCTGAGGTACGAGAACAGTCCGCTGAACACCATGGCGCCGATGAGCGCGACGCCGACGAAGATCCGGTCGGAGAACAGCGCCTTGTAACGCTGGCCGATGGTGGAGTGCCCGGCCTCGTGCCGACGGGCCGGGGGCAGGGTCTCGACGATGAGCAGGATCGACGCGATCACCACCGCCAGGCCGTAGCAGGCGAGGAAGACGAAGATGCCGCGCCAGCTGGTGAACTGCAGCATCTGCGAACCGATGAGCGGCGCGAGGATCGGCGCGAGGCCGTTCACCATCGCCAGGCGGGACAACATGCGCACCAGCGGCTTGCCGCCGAACAGGTCACGCACCGTCGCCATCGCGACGACACCGCCGGCGGCGGCGCCCATGCCCTGCAGCACGCGGAACACCGCGAGCAGCTCGATGTCCGGCGCGCTCGCGGCGCCGATCGACGCGGCGATGTGCACCGTCGTCGCGATGATCAGCGGCAGTCGACGGCCCACCTTGTCGCTCCACGGGCCGACCAGGAGCTGCCCGATGGCGAAGCCGAGCGTCGTCGCGGTGAGCGTCAGCTGGACCGCGCCGTCGGTGACGCTGAACTGGTCCTTGATCGCCGGGAACGCCGGCAGGTACAGGTCGATCGTGAACGGACCGAGCGCCGTGAGGGCGCCCAGGACGAAGACGTAGACGAGCCGCTGCCCGCGGGAGAGCGAGTCTCCCGGGTGCAGGACGACCCGGAGCGAACCGGTGGTGGCGGGCGCGGTCACGAGACAGGAGTCCTTCGACGATGAGGGGGCGGGGGGTGATCGCGGGTCGATCGAATCGATTCGTCCGCGGAACCATCCTACGGTCGCCGGTGCGTGCTCGGCGCCGCCGGTGCGGGCCGCCCGCGTGAAGCGGCTGGTGCTGCCCCTCGGCCCGGCGCGGACCATGCGGTAGCGTCGGGTTGCTCGGGGGCCTTCCGGGTGAAGCGGATCAGAAGGGGGTGGGCGTCATGGTGGATGCCCGGATCCTGCACACCACTGCAGCGCTGCGCGAGGCGATCCTGCGACTCGCCGCGGACCGACCGGTCTCGGAGATCACCGTCGCCGACGTCACGCGTGCCGCCGGCATCAACCGGGCCACGTTCTACTCGCACGCCGTCTCCCCCGGGTCGCTGCTCGCCGACGTCCTGACGCCGGAACTCGACCGCATCCGGCAGGACGACGCCGACGAGCGCCGGGCCGCCGCCGACCGGGGCGCCGGAGCCGATGAGCTCGTGGCCATCACCCGGCACGGCATCAACGCCGTCGTCGAGCACGTGACGACGCATCGCGACATCTACGGCAAGGCGCTGCCGGACCCGAACGACGCCTCGCTGCACCGGCTGCTCGTCGAGCACTTCACGGTGTCGAGCGCCCTGCACATCCGGGAGCTCGACCCCGCACACCGGCCCGACCTGCTCGACGACGTCGCCGCGGGGTTCGTGGCGCAGGGCTTCGTCGGGGCGATCGAGGCCTGGCTCGCCGGGCCCCGTCGGTCGCGGAAGGCGCTGGTCGAGACGATCACGCTGTCGTTCCCGGCGTGGTGGAGCTGAGAGGACCGCTCTACTCGGCGTCGGTCGTGTCGCCGTCCGTCGGGTCGGCCTCCGGCTTCTCGCCACGCTGCAGGGACTGCACGACGTCGACCGCCGTCGCCGCGGTGTCGGCGTCGTCGCCCTCCGACGGCACGCGGTAGTCGGCGGACACTCCGTCGCCACCGGTGCCGGTCGCGGGCAGCGGATCACCGAGGGACACCACGACGACCCCGGCGTCGTGGGCGGTCTGGATCACGCCGGTCAGTGCGGACGGTCGGGCGGCGTGCACGAGCAGGGCCTTGGCGCCCTTCCGCACGAGCTGGGCGACCGCGGTGCGCTGGGACGCCGCTGCACCCGATGCCGGAGCGACCCGGACGTCCGGCCGGAACCCGGCGTCCGTCAGGTCGGTGCGGAGCCGGTCGGCGAGGGCGGCGTCGTCGTGGACCAGGACGACACCGATCACGGCCTGCTGGTCGAAACCCCCGTCGGAGCTCGTCAGGTCGGTGCTCTGCACGGGTGTGGGGGCGGCCGACGTCGTGCCCTGGCACCCGGCCAGGGTCAGGGCCGCCGCCAGGGCGACGGTCACGGCGACGATGCGCAGCACGGTGGTCTCCTCTTCGGTCCGGTCTGCCACGCTACCCGGCGGTCGGGCCGTGCGACGACGGAGTCCGCGACGGGACTGTTCCGCCCGGGCCTGCCGACACCGTCGTCGCAGGCGCGGGCACGGGGCCGAGCCGTCGGACGGCAGCGATCGCCAGTGCGGCGAACCCGATCATCGCCGCGAACACCAGGGGGAACGACACCGTGCCGTCGGCGCCACCGGTCGCGGTGAAGAGCAGGCCGGTCACCGCCAGACCGATCACGCTGCCCGCGGCATCAGCGATCGTCAGGGCCGAGCTCGCGAACCCGTCGTCGCCCTCGCCGGAGAACCGCAGCGTCAGCATCGAGGCGCGCGGGTAGATCGCGCCCATGCCCGCACCGCCGACGAACCAGCCGGCGACCAGCACCCACCACGACAGGTCGAACGTCGCGACCGCGAGCGCGGTCACCAGGCTGACGAGCACCAGCGTGAGCCCCACCCCGAAGGTGCGCCGGGCAGTGAGCCGCCGCTCCCCCAGGCGGCCGTGTGCCCAGCTCGACGCGGCCCAGCTGAGTGCCGCCACCGTCAGGGCGAGCCCGGCGGCCGACGGCGACAACCCGTGTTCGGCCTGCAGCAGGAACGGCACGTACGCCTCGCTCCCGAAGAACGACGCGGCGACGAGCCCGCGCAGCAGCACGACCGACGGCAGCCCGGCCGCAGCACGGAACGTCCCGGTGGGCAGCAGCGGCCGCAGGGCGAACCAGGTGCCCACCAGCCCGATGACGACGGCCGCGACCATGCCCCACGGGGTCAGGTCGGGCGCGACGTTGAGCAGCAGGATCGACACGGCCGCCGCCACCGACCACCCGATCCGGACCCGCTGCCACGGCGGGCGGAGCGACGCGGCCGGGGCGTGCAACCGGCCGAGGGTCGGCACGAGCAGGACGAACGCGGCCAGCGCGATCACCAGGGCCCCGGCGAAGACCCAGTGCCAGTTCCAGGTGTCGGTGACGATGCCGGCCAGCGCGGGCCCGATCAGCGCGGGGACGACCCAGGCTGCGGCGAACCCGGCGAACACCGGTCCGTGCAGCTCGGCGGGGAAGATCCGGGCGACGAGCACGTACAGCACCACGTCGATCGCCCCGGCGCCGAACCCCTCGATGAGCCGCCCGGCCAGGAACACCTCCATGGTCGGCGCGAGCATCACCACGGCGGTCCCCACGGCGAAGAACACCGCCGACACCCAGGCCACGATCCGTCCGCCAGCGCGGTCTGCCCAGTTGCCGGCGAGGACCATGCCGGGCACCCCGGCGGCGAGTGGCGCGGCGAAGGCGAGCGCGTACAGGGTCTCGCCGTCGAGGTCGCGGCTGATCACCGGCATGATCGTCGTCATCGCCAGGTTCTGGAACGCCGCGACGCCGACGATCGCGACCATGCCGATCGTCGCGAGGGCGTACGGCCCGCTCAGCAGGCTGGTCCGCGACGCCGTTGTGCTCACCCGATCATCGTAGGGGCGGGCGCCGACGACACGGTGGCGCGTCCCGCGTCCCGCGTCCCGCGTCCCGCGTCCCATGTCCCGAGTCCCGCGTCAGCAGGGCCCGCGTCACCGCGGCAGCAGGGCCCGCTTCAGCGCGCCAGCGCCTGCTCCAGGTCCGCCACCAGGTCGCCGGCGTCCTCGATGCCCACCGACAGCCGCACGACGTTCTCCGGCACGGCCAGCTCGGTGCCCTTCACGGACGCGTGGGTCATCTCGCTCGGGTACCCGATGAGCGACTCCACACCACCGAGCGACTCGGCCAGGGCGAACAGCTCCGTCGACTCCGCGAAGCGCTTCGCTGCCTCGGCGCCGCCGGACAGCGCGACCGAGAGCATCCCGCCGAAGCCGCGCATCTGGCGTGCGGCGACGTCGTGCCCCGGGTGGTCGGGCAGGCCCGGGTAGTAGACGCGCTCGACGCCGGGCGCGACGACGAGCGCCTCGGCGACGGCCTGCGCGTTCCGCGAGTGCCGCTCCATGCGCACCGCGAGCGTCTTGATGCCACGGGTGGTCAGGTAGGCGTCGAACGGCGACGAGATCGCGCCCGCGCCGAACTGCAGGAACTGCACCTTCGCCGCGAGCTCCTCGTCCGCCAGCACGACGGCTCCGCCGACGACGTCGGAGTGTCCGCCGAGGTACTTCGTGGTCGAGTACACGACGACGTCGGCGCCGAGCGACAGCGGCTGCTGCAGGTACGGCGACGCGAACGTGTTGTCGACGACCACCAGGGCGCCCGACTCGTGCCCGAGGGTCGCGAGCGCGGCGATGTCCGCGATCTTCATGAGCGGGTTCGTCGGCGTCTCGACCCACAGCACGGTGGTGGCCGGTGCGCCCTGCAGGGCTGCACGGACCTGGTCGAGGTCGCTCATGTCGACGACGACGAGCTCGACGCCCCACGGCACGTGCAGCCGGCTCACCAGGCGGTGGGTGCCGCCGTACACGTCGTTGCCCATCACGACGCGGCCACCGGGGACCAGCGCAGCGCGGAGCAGGGCGTCCTCGGCGGCGAGCCCGGACGCGAACGACGACGCCGCGACGCCGCCGTCGAGGTCGGCCAGGAGCACCTGCAGCGAGTCACGCGTCGGGTTGCCGGCGCGCGAGTACTCGTAGCCGTTGCGCATGCCGCCGACGCCGTCCTGCACGTACGTCGACGTCAGGTGGATCGGCGGGATGACGGCACCGGTGGTCTCGTCGGGCTCCTGGCCGGCGTGGACGGCCCGGGTGCTGAACTCGGTCATGCTCGGTGGTTCCTTACTCGGAGAGGTAGGTGAGGAGGTCATGCCGGGTCAGCACGGTGACGGGCTTGCCGTCCGCGACGACGAGGAGCGCGTCGGCCGACTCGAGCGCACGACGCGCCGCGGAGACCGACTCGCCGACCCCGATGAGGGGCAGCGGGTCGCCGACGAAGCCGGTGAGCGCGTCCGACATCTTCGCGGTGCCGGTGAAGACCTGCTCGAGCAGCGCCTTCTCCTCGACGGCGCCGACGACCTCGCCGATGACGACGGGCGGCTCCGCGCTGAGCACGGGCATCTGCGAGACGCCGTACTTGGTCATGATGTCGACGACGTCGCGCACGGTGTCCGCCGGGTGCGCGTGCACGAGGTCGGGCAGGCGGCCGTCCTTGCCGGCGATGAGCGAGCCGACGGTGCGCTCGTCGTCGGTCTCGGCGAAGCCGTAGGAGCGCATCCACCGGTCGTTGAAGATCTTGCCGAGGTACCCGCGGCCGCCGTCCGGCAGCAGCACGACGACGACGTCGTCCTCGGTCAGGTCACGGGCCGCGCGGAGCGCCGCGACGACGGCCATGCCGCTCGATCCGCCGACGAGCAGTCCCTCTTCGCGCGCCAGGCGCCGGGTCATCGCGAAGGAGTCGGCGTCCGACACCGCGATGATCTCGTCCGGCACGCCGGCGTCGTACGCGCTCGGCCAGAAGTCCTCGCCGACGCCCTCGACCAGGTACGGGCGACCGGTGCCGCCGGAGTACACGGAGCCCTCGGGGTCGGCCCCGACGATGCGGACGCCGCCGTCGGACGCCTCCTTCAGGTACCGTCCGGTGCCCGAGATCGTGCCGCCGGTGCCGACGCCCGCGACGAAGTGGGTGATCTGCCCCTCGGTGTCGCGCCAGATCTCCGGACCGGTGGTCTCGTAGTGGCTGCGGGGACCGTTCGGGTTCGCGTACTGGTTCGGCTTGTAGGCGCCGGGGATCTCCTGCACGAGCCGGTCCGACACCGAGTAGTAGGACTCGGGGTGCTCCGGCGCGACCGCGGTCGGGGTGACGACGATCTCGGCGCCGTACGCCGTCAGCACGTTGCGCTTGTCCTCGCCGACCTTGTCGGGCAGCACGAAGACGCACCGGTAGCCCCGCTGCTGTGCGACCAGGGCCAGACCGACGCCTGTGTTGCCAGAAGTCGGTTCGACGATGGTGCCGCCGGGGCGCAGGTCACCGGAGGCCTCGGCCGCGTCGATGATCCGGGTGGCGATGCGGTCCTTGGACGACCCACCGGGGTTCAGGTACTCGACCTTCACGAGGATGGTCGCCCGCACCCCCTCGGTCACCCGGTTGAGCTTGACGAGCGGGGTGTCGCCGACGAGGTCGACGACGGAGTTCGCGTAACGCACGGCGTCGAGTCTAGGACGCGGTCCCCGCGTCCCGCTGGGATGTGTCGTGCGCGGACAACGCACCGTGATCCCGCGGCGGGCGACGTGCCCTGGTCGCGCTGCGCGCCGGACGGGAGGCCCGTGCGGACGCCACCACGGGCCTCCTGTCCGGCGCTCGGTCGCGACCACGACCGGTCAGGGCCGGACGACGTCCGCCGACGTGTTCTGCTGCCGGTGCAGCTGGGCGTACGTGCCGTCGAGGGCGAGGAGTTCGTCGTGCGTGCCCTGCTCGACGATCTGCCCGTGGTCCAGGACGAAGATGACGTCGGCGTCGCGGATCGTCGACAGCCGGTGCGCGATCGAGATGGTGGTCCGGCCGGCCGCCGCCGTGTCGAGCGCCGTCTGCACGACGTGCTCCGAGATGGAGTCGAGTGCGCTGGTGGCCTCGTCGAGGACGAGCACCGGCGGGTCCTTCAGCATGACCCGCGCGATGGCGATGCGCTGCTTCTCGCCACCGGACAGGCGGTAGCCGCGCTCCCCCACGACCGTGTCGTAGCCGTCCGGGAACGACGCGATCGTGTCGTGGATGTTCGCCGCACGGGCCGCACGCTCGAGCTCGTCGTCAGTGGCGTCGGGCTTGGCGTACCGCAGGTTCTCGCCGATCGTGGCGTGGAACAGGTACGTCTCCTGGCTGACGATGCCGACGTGCCGCATCAGGTCCTCGTGCACCAGGTCGCGGACGTCCTGCCCGGCGAACCGCACCGATCCCTCGGTCGCCTCGTACAGCCGGGGCACCAGGTAGGACACCGTCGTCTTGCCCGCGCCGGAGGGGCCGACGAAGGCCGCGAACTGCCCGGGGCGCAGCTCGAACGACACCCCGCGCAGGGTCGGCTTGTCGGCTTCGCCGTCGGGGTAGGTGAAGACGACGTCGTCGAAGGCGACGTGGCCGACCTTCGACTCGTCCACGGGCCGGGCGGTCGGCGAGTCCGTGATGGCCGGCTTGAGGTCGAAGTACTCGAAGATGCGGGCGAAGAGCGCACCGGAGGTCTGCAGGTCGAGGACCACGCGCAGCAGCCCGACCGTCGGGAACAGCAGCCGGGACTGCACCGTCGTGAACGCGACGATCGTGCCGGCCGTGATCGGGACGTCCCCGATGATCAGGTACGCGGCGACGACGTAGATGATCGCCGGGATGATCGACAGGAAGATCTGCACGATCGCGAAGAACCACTGCCCGGACATCTGCTGGCGCACCTGCAGGGTGATCTGGTTGCGGTTCTCGTCCCCGTAGCGGCGGGTCTCACTGGCCTGCTGGTTGAAGCTCTTCGCCAGCAGGATGCCCGAGACGCTCAGCGCCTCTTGCGTGATGGCCGTCATGTCGGACAGCGACTCCTGCGTCTGCGCGGCGATGCGGGCCCGGACCTGGCCGACGCGGCGCTGCGCGATCACGAGGAGCGGCAGCAGGACCACGGCGACCAGTGTCATCTGCCAGCTCAGCAGGAGCATCGCGACCACGGCGGCGATCACGGTCACGGTGTTGCCGAGCACCGACGAGATCGTGTTGTTCAGCACGCTCGCCACGCCACCGACGTCGTTCTGCAGGCGCGACTGGATGACGCCGGTCTTGGTGCGGGTGAAGAACGCGAGCTCCATCCGCTGCAGGTGCGCGAACAGGCGCATCCGCATCGCACCCATGACCTTGTTGCCGACCGTCGCGGTCAGGTAGGTCTGCCAGACGCCGACCCCGGCGCTCGCGATCCAGAGCAGGACCATCGCGGACACGAGCTCGATCAGCACAGGCACGTCCGGGCGACCCGACGGCGGGAACAGCCCGCGGTCGAACGCCTGCTGGGTGAGCAGCGGCGGCACGACCGAGATGGCCGCACCGATCAGCACGAGGACGACCGTGAGCATGATCGCCCGGCGGTGCGGCTCGAACAGCGCGGCGATGCGCCGGACCAGGTGCGGGATCCTCGGCGCCTCGGCGTTGGCGGCCTTCTGCGCGCGGAAGTCGCCGCTCGAGATGCGCCCGCCCCCGCGCGGACCGCCGCCTCGCCCGCCGTGTCCCATGCTCATGGAGCCACCGTAGCCCCGCGCTCGGACATCGACCGCCCTGTCCACAGCACCGCAGTATTTGACCCCGTTCAGGGGGCGTGCGAGCATGTGCCGTCCCCGTCCCCGCACCACCGAGGTCCCATGTCGTCCGCGCCGTCACGTCCCACGTCCCTGGGGGCGCAGCTCGCCCGCCGCAAGCCGATCGAGCAGCTGCAGGCCGAAGCCTCCCGCGGTGTGAACGGGGAACCGCTCCGTCGCTCGCTCGGGGTCTGGCAGCTCACGATGATCAGCGTCGGGGCCACGCTCGGCACCGGCATCCTGGTCGTCCTCGGCACCGCGGTCCCGCTCGCCGGTCCCGCCGTCTGGATCTCGTTCGTCGTCGCGGGGATCGCCGCGCTGCTGTCTGCGCTGTCGTACGCCGAGATGGCGGGCGCCGTCCCGACCTCGGGGTCCAGCTACTCCTACACCTACGCCACGATGGGCGAGGGCATCGCCTGGATCTGCGGCTGGTGCCTCGTGCTCGAGTACGCCGTCTCGGTGGCCGCGGTCGCCGTGGGTGCCAGCGAGTACGTCGACGAGACCCTGCGCGTGTTCGGACTGCACCTGCCCACCGCACTCGCCGCTCCCCCGGTCGACGGCGGCGTGGTCAACCTGCCCGCGGCGGTCCTGGTCCTGCTCGCCACCGCTGTACTGCTGCCCGGTGCCCGCGAGAGCGCCTGGGTGAACACGGTCATGGTGATCGTGAAGATCGCCCTGCTGGTCTTCTTCGTCGTCGTGGCGTTCACGGCGTTCCGGGCGCAGAACTTCGAGCCGCTCGCCCCGATGGGTGCCGCCGGGGTCACCGCCGCCGCGTCGCGGCTCTTCTTCTCGTACATCGGCTTCGACGCCGCATCGACCGCCGGTGAAGAGGCGAAGAACCCCCGCCGCGACCTGCCCCGGGCGATCATCGGCTCGATCGCGCTCATCACCGCGCTGTACATCCTCGTCGCGATCGCCGCCGTCGGGGCCCGCTCGTGGACCGCGTTCTCGTCGTCCGAAGCGTCGCTCGTCCGCATCGTCGTCGACGTCACGGGGCAGCCGCTCGTCGCCCTGGTGTTCTCGATCGGGGCGGTCGTCGCCATCGCCAGCGTCGTGCTCACCGTCCTGTACGGGCAGACCCGCATCCTGCTCACGATGTCCCGCGACGGCCTGGTACCGAAGGTCTTCGGCCGGGTCTCCCGTCGCACCGGCACCCCGATCGCGAACACGCTCATCATCGGGATCGCCGTGACGATCGTCGCCGCGCTCGTGCCCCTCGGGGAACTCGCCGACGCCACGAGCATCGGCACCCTCGTCGCCTTCGCCCTGGTGAACGTGTCCGTCATCGTGCTCCGCCGCTCGCAGCCCGACCTGGAGCGGTCGTACCGGGTGCCGCTGTTCCCCGTCGTGCCGATCCTCGGCACCCTGAGCTGCGTGCTGCTCGCGGTGTTCCTCGGCGCCACCACCTGGATCGCCTTCGGCATCTGGATGGTCGCCGGCGCCCTGCTCTACCTGGCCTACGGACGCCGCCACAGCACCCTGCGCTGACGCGCGCGCCGCGCCGCGCCGCCCGTCCCGACCTCACGCGCTCACCGACACTTCACGCGCGCCATCCCCCGTGAGTTGTCGCTGAGCGCGTGAACTCGCGACGCGGTTCCTCGTCCACAGCTGCCACGTCGAGACCGCGTCGTCCACAGATGTCCCGTCGCGACACCGTCGGCTGCGGACGACGACGAACATCACGGCATGAACGAGAGCACCCACCGCCCGCACCTGCTCCGTGCCACGGCACAGGACCCGACCAACGCGAGACTCCTGCAACGCCGGCACACCTCGGGGTCGCTGGTCCGCCTCCTCGCGGGCGTGTACATCGCGACCGACGAGTGGAACGCGCTGAGCTCCGTCGGCCAGCACCTCGCCCGAGCACGGGCGATCGCGCCACGGCTGCGTCCTGGCTCGGTGTTCTCCCACGTCACCGCCGCGCTGATCCACGGCTGGCCACTGGTCGGGGACGCACCGGATCGGGTCCACGTGGTCGACCCGGCAGTCTCGGTCATCCAGCACCGAGCCGGTCTCGTCCGTCATCCGAGCGGTCCGACGCCGCGGACCGCTGCCACGGCGTTCGATGGCGTACCGGTCACGGCGGCCCTGGACACCGCGACGGCGCTCATCACGACAGGGTCGCGCCACGTCGCCGCCGTGGCCGTCGATGCCGGCCTCCGTCTGGGGGTGCTCACCTTGGACGACCTCCGCGGCGTGGTCCCCGTCCGTCCTGCACGCGGCTCCGTGCACGCAGAGACGGTCCTCTCGGCGCTCGATGCACGGCACGAGTCCGTCGGCGAATCGTTCGCTGCGATCCGGTTCGTGCAGGTCGGGCTCCCTTCGTGTGAGCCGCAGGTCGAGTTCCGTCACCGCGACGGCACCGTCGACCGCGTCGACTTCTGGTTCCCGTCGCTCGGCGTCGTCGTCGAGTTCGACGGCCGGCAGAAGTACGTCGACCCGTCGATGCTGCAGGGGCGCGATCCCGCGGACGTCCTCTGGGCCGAGAAACGTCGTGAGGACCGGCTTCGTGCGCTCCCCGCAGTCAGGGCCGTCATCCGCGTGACCTGGTGGCACCTCGTCGAGCCCGACCGCCTCGTTGCGCTCTTCCGTTCGCATGGCGTCTTCCTCTGAGCTGCACGAGCTCACGCGCTGGCCGACACTTCACGGACTGGTGCGCGCGTGAAGTGTCGGTCAGCGCGAAACGTCGCCGCAAGCCGCCGCCACCAGCGCCGCGCACACGACGAAGGCCGCCACCCCGAGGGGCAGCGGCCTTCGTGACCGGAACGGTCGAGACTACGCGAGCTCGATCGTGGCGCCAGCGGCCTCGAGGGTCGCCTTCGCCTTGTCGGCGGTCTCCTTGTTCGCACCCTCGAGGATCTTGGCGTCGGCGGTCTCGACGAGCGCCTTGGCCTCACCGAGGCCGAGCGACGTCAGGCCACGGACCTCCTTGATGACCTGGATCTTCTTGTCACCAGCGGACTTGAGGATGACGTCGAACTCGGTCTTCTCCTCAGCGGCCTCGGCCGGAGCAGCTGCGCCGGCGGGGGCGGCAGCGGCGACCGGGGCGGCCGCGGTGACCTCGAAGACCTCTTCGAACTTCTTCACGAAGTCCGAGAGCTCGATGAGCGTGAGCTCCTTGAAGGCCTCGATGAGCTCGTCCTGCGAAAGCTTCGCCATGATTTTCTCCTACTACTAGCTAGTACGTGTGGTTGATGAACGCGAGCCTGATCAGGCCGCGGACTCCTGCTTCTCGCGAAGGGCGTCCACGGTGCGGACGGCCTGCGAGAGGGGTGCCTGGAACAGGTACGCAGCACCGAACAGCGAGGCCTTGAGTGCGCCGGCGAGCTTGCCGAGCAGCACTTCACGGGACTCGAGGTCGGCGAGCTTGTCCACCTCGGTCGCGGTGAGCGGGTTACCGTCGAAGTAACCGCCCTTCACCACGAGCTCGGGGTTCGCCTTGGCGAATGCACGCAGCGACTTCGCGACGGCGACGGTGTCACCGTGGACGAAGGCGAGAGCGGACGGACCGGCGAGTTCGTCGTCGAACGACGAGATGCCGGCGTTGTTCGCCGCGATCTTGGTCAGCGTGTTCTTCACCACGGCGTACGTGGCGTGCTCACGGATCGAGTTGCGGAGCTCCTTGAGCTGCGCGACCGTGAGACCGCGGTACTCGGTGAGCAGAACGGCGTTCGAGCTACGGAAGGACTCCGTGAGCTCGGCGACCGCAGCTTCCTTGTTCGCCATGGTTCTCCTTGGGGGTCTTGCCGGCAGCCCCAGGTCCACGAACGAAAAAAGCTCCGGCGCAGAGGCTCGGAGCTGCTCTCACCAGATGGTGGGAGTGGTTCGGAACACCTGCGCGGGATGCCTCACGAGTGAGGACCTTCGGTCACGATGTTCACAAACACGTTGCGAGCAGCACGACATCCGGCGGTCTTTGGCTTCGAGAACTGTACCAGACGCCATGGGCGTCACCAAACAGCGGCCGGGAGGCGCGGGGCGGGCCCGCACCGCGCCTCCCGACCGTCAGTGGGTCCGGTCCACCGCAGCGGGTGTCGCCGACCAGTCCGCGGACCCGGCAGGGTCAGCTGACGACGACGCGACAGCCACGGCCCCGGCCCCGGCCCCGGCCCCGGCGGCAGCCGCAGCCGGCTCGCGGGGCAGGTGCACCGTGAACACGGTGTCCCCCGGGTCGCTCGTGACCTCGACCCGGCCGCCGTGCGCCTGCACGACCGCGTCCACGATGGCGAGCCCCAGGCCGGTCGACCCGACCGTGCGGGACCGCGAACTGTCCGCCCGGGCGAAGCGCTCGAACAGCTTCGGCAGGAACTCCGGGTCGATGCCCTGGCCGGTGTCGCGCACGGTCAGGTCAACGCCGCCGTCGACCGGGGCGAGGCCCACCGTGATGCGGGTGCCCTCGGGTGTGTGGGTCCGGGCGTTCGTGACGAGGTTGACGATGACCTGGTGCAGGCGTGCGGCGTCGCCCGTGATGGTGACCGGCTCCGGCGGGACGTCGACCTCGATGGGGTGTTCGGGCGAGGCGGCGTGGGCGTCGTTCACGGCGTCGAGCACCAGTCCGGTCAGGTCGACCTCGGCGAACTGGATCTCGCGGCCTTCGTCGAGCCGGGCGAGGAGCAGCAGGTCCTCCACCATCGAGGTCATGCGGATGGACTCGGACTCGATGCGGCTCATGGCGTAGACGACGTCCTTCGGCAGGTCGCCGCCCATGCGCCGGGTGAGTTCGGCGTACCCGCGCACCGAGGCGAGCGGGGTCCGGAGCTCGTGCGAGGCGTCGGCGACGAATTGCCGCACCTTCTGCTCCGAGCGTTCCCGCGCCTGCATCGCACTGCCGATGTGCCCGAGCATGCGGTTGAACGCGCTGCCGACCCGGCCGACCTCGGTGCGGGGGTCGGTGTCGGGCACGCGGACACCGTCGAGGGCGTCACTGCGGTCGAGGGGCATGCGCGCGACGGTGGACGCGGTCTCGGCGACGCGCTCGAGCGGCCGGAGCGACTGCCGGACCACGAACGCCGCGACGATCGAACCGGCGACCAGTGCGGCTGCCAGGACGGAGAGGACCCCGGCGAACAGCTTCCAGACGCTGTCGTAGACGGGGGCCATCGGGAGCCCCACGACCAGGACGGCCGGGCCGACGTTGACGGCGGCGAGGCGGTACCGCCCGACGTCCGAGCCGAGGTCGATCGTCTCCGGGTCGGCGTCCACGCGGACGGACCCCAGTGCCTCGGCGCTGGCCTGCGGGATCCCGCTCGGACGGCCGTAGTCGTCGAGCACGTTCGCGATGACGACCTGCCCGTCGACGAAGTACGCCGTCAGGGTGCCGGCGGCCTGCCCGGACGGCCGGGACAGGTCGATGCTCGGCTGCCCCGACTGGTTCTGCTGCAGGTACCGCTGCGCCCGGTGGGTGGCGCTCGTGATCTGCTTGTCGATCGCGCTGGTCTGGATCGAGAAGAGCGCGATGAGGCTCGCCCCGCCGATCACCGCGCTGACGGCGACGACAAGGGCGACGATGCTCAGGACGAGCCGGCGCCGCAGGGTCACGAGGTCGGCTTGATGACGTACCCGACGCCGCGCACCGTGTGGATCATCGGGGTCTCACCGGCGTCGATCTTCTTGCGCAGGTAGGAGATGTAGATCTCGACGACCGACGACTTGCCGCCGAAGTCGTACGACCACACCCGGTCCAGGATCTGCGCCTTCGAGAGCACGCGACGGGGGTTCCGCATCAGGAAGCGGAGCAGCTCGAACTCGGTGGCGGTCAGTTCGATCGGGCGGCCGGCGCGGTGCACCTCGTACGACTCCTCGTCGAGCACCAGGTCGCCGACGACGATGCGGGAGTCCCCGGCCTCGGAGATCGAGATCTGCGAGCGGCGGATGAGCCCACGCAGCCGCGCCACGACCTCCTCGAGGGAGAACGGCTTGGTGACGTAGTCGTCGCCGCCCGCGGTGAGCCCGGTCACGCGGTCCTCGACCGAGTCCTTCGCGGTGAGGAACAGCACCGGGGTGTCGTCGTTGTTCTGCCGCAGCCGGCTCAGCACCTGCAACCCGTCGAGGTCCGGCATCATCACGTCGAGCACCATCGCGTCGGGCTTGAACTCCCGCGCGGTCGTCAGGGCGTCCTGCCCGCCGTTCGCGCTCTTGACGTCCCAGCCCTCGTAGCGGAGCGCCATGGACAACAGGTCGGTGAGGCTGGCTTCGTCGTCGACGACCAGGATGCGCAACGGGGTTCCGTCGGCACGCGTGAGGCGCGGGGCTGCTGCGGGCTGGGAGATGGTCACGTCTTCGAGTATCGAGAAGTTCCTATGAGTCGTCTGTGGCGCGGCCCAGTGCGTTCTGTGGATCGAGGACACGTCCACGTCTGCCGCTCCGTACGTTGGGAGCATGTTGCGATCTGCAGCCTGGCCCCCGTCGGCCCGGCACCTGGACACCGCGCGGATCGAACGGACGACCGGGAGGCCCGGCTCGCCACCGACGGACCGCCTGACGGTCGCGCGGGCGGTCGCCGCCACCACCCCACCCCTGTCCGCCGGTACGGCCGGCGGGTTCTTCGGCACGCTCGCCGCGGTCGCCGCGGCGGACGTCGCCACCGCCCGCACCGTCGAGCCGCACCTGGACGCGCTCGGGATCCTCACGCAGGCCGGGGTCGACGCCCCGGACGGCTCGACCTGGGGCGTCTTCGCGGCCGAGGGGCCGGGCCTCCGGCTCGACGCCGCACCACAGCAGGACGGCACGGTCCTGCTGCACGGCACGAAGCCGTGGTGCTCGCTCGCCTCGACGCTCTCGCACGCCCTGGTCACCGCGCACCTGAGTGACGCGCGGGTCCTCGTCGCCGTGGACCTGCGACAGCCCGGCGTCACCGTGCACGACGACTCCTGGGTCGCACGCGGGATGCCGGACGTGCCGAGCGGACCGGTCGACTTCGACGGCGTCCGGGCACGACCCGTCGGCGCGCCCGGCTGGTACCTGCGACGCACGGGCTTCGCCTGGGGCGGCATCGGCGTCGCGGCCTGCTGGTGGGGCGGTGCAGTCGGGCTCGCCCGGGTGCTCCGTGACACCGCGTCGGCGCACCCGGAGTCCGAGCTGCTGCAGGCCGCCCTCGGCGCCACCGTGGCCGACCTCGCCGACGCGGAGGACGCCCTCGCCGACGCCGCCGCCCGGATCGACGACTCCGACCCGGCCTCCGACGACACCGACTGGCGGTTGCTCGCCCAGACCGTCCGGTCGCGGGTGCGCCGTTCGGTCGACGCCGTGCGCGAGCGGGTGGTCTCGACGATCGGCCCGGCTCCACTGACCGCCGACCCCGCAGTCGCCGCGCGGGTCGCCGACCTCGAGCTCTACGTCCTGCAGGACCACGGCGCGCGGGACCTCGCCCGCATCGGCCGGATGGTGCTCGAGCGGGGCGGTGTCGCGTGGTGAGCTTCGACCACCGCGAGCCGGGCACCGACCCGGCGGCGTGGACGGGATTCCTCGACGGCCTGGACGCACCGGCGATCGACCTGGCCGGTACCGGGTCGGTGGTGGTCGTCGCGCCCCACCCCGACGACGAGACCCTCGGCGCCGGTGGGCTGATCGCGGCCGCTGCAGCGGTCGGCGTCCCCGTGCACGTGCTGCTCCTCACCCGCGGCGAGCGCTCCCACCCGGACTCCCCCACGACGACCCCGGAGGCACTCGCCACCGCCCGTGACGCGGAGTTCGTGGCGGCCCTGCGCACCCTGCACCCCGACGTGACGTCGACCTCGGTGGGGATCCCGGACGGCGCGACCCGTGAACACCGAGACCGTGTCGTCGAGAGCCTGGACACCGTGCTCGCCGATGCCGCCCGCCCCGTGCTGCTCGTCGCGCCGTGGCGTGGGGACGGGCACCGCGACCACCGCATCGCGGGCGAGGTCGCCCAGGCCACTGCGGCGAGCGCCCCCGACGTCGACCTGCTCGCGTACCCGATCTGGGCCTGGCACTGGGACGACCCGGACCACTCCCTCGCCCCGTGGGACGACGTCCGGGCCCTCGCGCTGCCCGACGACCTCGTCGCCCGGAAGCGTGCCGCTCTCGACGCCTACCCGTCGCAGACCCGGCCCCTGTCGGACGCACCGGGAGACGAGGCGATCGTCGACGACCGGCACGCCGCCCACCACCTGCGGACGACGGAGTGGTTCTTCGCGCCGGGGTCCGCCGCGTCGCGGTCGCGCGAGTCGTTCGACGCCCACTACGACCGGAAGCCCGAGGGGTGGGACTTCGACGGGTCCTGGTACGAGCAGCGCAAGCGGGCCGTGACGCTGGCGGCGCTCCCCCGCCCGCGCTACCGGTCGGCGCTCGAGCTCGGCTGCGCGACCGGGGTCCTGACCGCTGCCCTCGCCGACCGCGCGGACGACGTCCTCGGCACCGACATCTCGGCGGCGCCGCTGGAGCGCGCTGCCCGCCGCGCCCCGACCGCTCGGTTCGTGCAGGCTGCCCTGCCGGCGGAGTGGCCGGACGGGCGGTGGGACCTGGTGGTGATGTCCGAGGTCGGGTACTACCTGTCACCAGCGGACCTCGACGCGACGATCGATCGTGTGCTCGGGTCGCTCGACGACGACGGCGTGCTCGTGGCCTGCCACTGGCGGCACCCCGACGACGAGGCCGTGTCGAGCGGTGACGCGGTGGACGCGCGGCTGACCGCACGGTGGCCGCGTCCCGCTCTGCTCCGACACGTGGAGGAGGACTTCGTCCTGAGCGTCCTACCCGGCCCGGCGGTCACCTCGGTGGCCCGGGCCGAGGGGATCATCCGGTGACCGGACCGGAACCGCGTGCACGCATCGACGTCGTCGTCCCCGCGCACGACGAGGCGGACCGGATCGCCGCGTGCCTCGACGCGCTCCTGGTGGCCGTCGACCGGCTCGCCGCGGAGCGACCCGGAGTCGAAGCCGCCGTCACGGTGGTCCTCGACGGCTGCACGGACGGCACCGCTTCGGTGGTCGATCGGTACGCGGTCGACGTCCTGACCACGGAGCGTGTCGGGGTCGGTCGGGCACGGACCATCGGGGCGACGCACGCGCTCCGTGCCCACGACGGCGATCCGGCTGCCCGGTGGCTCGCCCACACCGACGCCGATTCGCGCGTGCACGAACGGTGGCTCGTCCAGCAGTCCGACGCCCTCGCCGGTGGTGCGCAGGTGCTCGTCGGTGCCGTCGTCCCCGACCCGGACGACCTGGCGCCCGCGGTGCTCGACCGCTGGACGCGGGCGCACCCGCCCGGCGCTGCCCTCGGGCACGTGCACGGCGCGAACCTCGGCGTGCTCGCCGCGGCGTACGTCAGCCTCGGCGGGTTCGACCCCGTGCCCGAGCACGAGGACGCGCGGCTGGTGGCCCGGGCGCGGGCGCTCGGCTTCCGGGTGGACGCCACCGTCGACCTGCCCGTGGTGACGAGCGGGCGCTTCGCCGGCCGGACGCCCGGCGGCTACGCGGAGCACCTGCGCCAGCGGTACGGCGACGTCGGCTGACCGCCCTAGGTGGAGGTCGGTCGCCGACCGGTCCAACGCTCCACCCAGCCGGCGACCGTCCCGAGGCGGATCGCCGCAGCACGTCGTCGCCGCCGGCCGAACGGAGCCCGGACGAGCGCCCACCCGGTGGCGAGGAGGTGACGGAGGACCTCGCGCGGGCGCCAGGCGGCACCGTGCGCTCGGTGCTTGTCGACGAGGACGCGGTCCCAGCGCGCGTAGTGCCGGTTGTTCCGGAACAGCTCCCGCGTGCCTCGGCGGAGCCGGTACTGCACCGACGCGGACGGCTCGAAGTGCGTCGGGAACCCGAGGTACGTCGCACGCCATGCCAGGTCGATGTCCTCGGCGGCACCGAGCGACGTGTCGAACCCACCGGTGGCCTCGAGGACGGTGCGCCGCATGCCGAGGTTGGCAGCGGACGTGTGCGGGAGGTGCCCGAACCGCACGATCGGCCATGCCTGCTCGGGCGCTTCCCACATCCACGGATCGTTCAGTGCGTCGTGCAGCAGCGGCCCCGTGCAGACACCGGCGTCAGCCAACCCCCGGACCATCCCCTCGATCCAGGAGTCAGCGACGACGTCGTCAGCGTCGCAGAACAGCACGAGGTCGGCACGGAGCGACCGCCAGCCGGCGTTCCGTGCCGGGGCAGCGCCTCGGATCGCGGACGAGTCGATGGAACGGACCGTCCAGCCGCTCGGCCACGTCACGGCCGCGATGCGCGCGTCGACCAGGTGACGGGGTTCACCGTTGCAGCTGACCACGATCTCGACGGGTCCGGTCCACGTCTGCCGGGCGAGTGCCGTGAACTGCGGGCCGAGCTCGACGGTGGTGCGCTGCCCGACCGGGATGACGACGCCGACCGTGGGCTGCGGTGCGACGCCGCTCATCGTGCGGGGTCCCGTCGACCGGCCGTCGCGCCGATCATCGTGGCCGCCGTGGTGATCCCGGCGGCAGGGGTCACGCCCGTGGCGTGGAGGTCACCGACGAGGACACCGCCGGCGAGCCCGGCGGCCCGACCGCAGGCGAGGTCGGACGGCCGGTCGCCGACGATCCACGATCCGGCGAGCCGGATGCCGAACGCTGCTGCTGCTGCCAGGACCATCCCGGGTCCGGGCTTCCGCCAGGGGTCCGGGTCGCCGGGCAGCCGAGCACTCCCGACGATCACGTCGACGTCCGCGCCGTGGGACTGCATGGCTCGGCGGATGTGCCCGTTCACGGTGTCGAAACCGGACCAGTCGTACCAGCCTCGGGCGATGCCGCTCTGGTTCGTCACGACGACCACCGGGACACCGTCGCGCCAGGCGCTCGCGGCCGCTTCGATCGCATCGGGGACGAGCTCGGTGCGATCGAGCGACCCGACGTGCCCGTGGTCGACGACGAGCACGCCGTCCCGGTCGAGGAAGAGTGCGTCGACGCCGTCGAGCGGCCGTTCGGAGTGCCGTTCCAGCGACCGGTGGCGGTCACGCGAGACGGACACGGGTCCCGGTCTCCGAGAAGGCGAAGGGGACGACCCGTTCGGGACCGAGGGCACGGACGAACGCAGCACGCTCGGACGGGGGCACGACGAACAGCATGTGTCCGCCACCGCCGGCACCGAGCAGCTTCCCGCCGGTGGCCCCGAGCGTGCGACCGTGCTCGTACAGGTCGGTGACGGGGCTCGCTGTCGTTCCGAGCACCTCGGCCTTGAGCATCCATGCCTCGTGCAGTGCGGGGCCGAAGGAGTCCGTGCGGCCGGTGGCGAGCTCGTCGCCCATCACCCGGGCGAGCTCCACCATCCGCGTCACGCGGTCCCGCGTTCCGCCCGGCTGCGACATCGTGCGGGCCTGGCGGCCGAGTTGCTTCCCGGCATCCCGCCCGATGAGGGTGTCGACCAGCACGAGCGACGACTCGAGTTCGTGTCGGGCCTTGGCCGGCATGTCGATCGACGTCGCGATCGTCGAACCGTCGGTGTCGAAGTCGTACCGACGGAGTCCCCCGTGGGCGGACGCGGTCTGGTCCTGCAGCCCCACCGGACGCGCGCACCGGATCATCTCGATCTCACTGGCCGTGGCGGCGAGCGCGCTCGGCTCGAGGTCGACACCGCGGAGTGCCGCCAGCCCCGCGACCAGGCTGGTGACGACCGCGCCCGATGTCCCGAGGCCGGTACCGGAGCTCCGGACGTCGGAGTGGATCGAGACGTCGACCGGGACCGCCGGGGTGTCGTGCAGCAGGGCTTCGCGCACGAAGTCGTGCTCGATGGCTGCCGGGGTGTCCACCGTCTGCACACCGTCGGTCGCGACGCGGATCCCGCCACGTGCACGGGGCCGGATGACGGTCTCGACGGCGAGGTCGATCGTGGTGCTGACCACACACCCGGGCTGCTCGGAGAAGTACGCGGGGAGGTCGCTGCCCCCACCGAAGAAGGAGACGCGGAGCGGTGAACGAGCGATGATCACGAGCGAGCGACCTGGACGCCGGCGACGAAGGCCCTGGTGAGCGCGTGGTGGTACGCGACGTGGAAGTCCTCGATGACGTCGATGTCGCAGGACGGCACCACGGCGGCCACGTCGACGACGTCGAGGATCGGTGGGAGTGCCTGCATCGCCCCGGTGAAGGCGAGTGTGACGGCACCGCGGTCGCGGGCGAAGTCGAGCGCGCGCAGCACGTTGGTGGACCCCCCGGAGGCGCTGAGGCCGAACACGACGTCCCCGGTGCGCATGAGGACCCGCAGCTGCTCGAGGAAGACGTCGTCGTAGTCGAAGTCGTTGCCGACGGCGGTCATCATGGCTGCGTTGTCGGTCAGTGCGAGGATCCGGAGCCGCTCGGCGACCGGAGCGAGCGGGTCGGCCTGCCGGGTCGGAGCCAGGCTCTTCGCGAGGTCGGCCGCCATGTGGCTCGCCAACGCCGCGCAGGCCCCGTTGCCGAAGACGTAGACCGAGCGTCCGTCGCGGTGCGCGTTGACGAGCACGGCCGCGATGCGCGCGATCTCGTCGACGGGGAACCGACGGGCGAACCGGTCGATCTGGACGGAGTACGCCTCGACGATCTGCGCGGCGGCCCGCAGGTCAGGGGCTGTGGTGGTGAGCATGGCTGTCCTTCGTTCGATGACGACAGCCAGCATACCTATTGCACATGCAAAATATCAACGTGTGATGGCAACCGCTGCGGCGAACGCGGCCGTGTAGCCGTCGATCGACCCGGTCTCGTGCCAGTCGCCGTGGATCTCCGCGGCCCGCACGCCGCCGCCGAGTGCGAGCGCCCCGAGCGCAGCACTGAGGTAGAGCTCCCCGTCGGCCGCGGGGGCGACGTCGCGGAGCGCACCGAGCACCGCGGGCGTGACCACGTACCCGCCGACCGAAGCGAGCCCGTCGACGGGTGGGTCGACCGGCTTCTCGACGAGTTCCACGACCCTCCCGCCGGGGTCCACGCGGGCGACACCGCAGCGCCGGAGCGCCGCACGAGGCGCCCGCACGACTGCGATGACGGGGAGTCCGGTGCTGCGGTGACGGTCGAGGACGACGGCGCTGCGGTTCTCGCCGAAGACGACCTCGTCACCCCAGAGCACGAGGAAGGACTCGTCGTGCACCCGTGTCGCAGCCGACAGGATCGCTCCCCCGTTGCCCGGCCCGGCGGTCTGGAGACAGGTCTCCAGCTCGATGCCACGAGCTCGGGCTTCCGGCCGGAGGACGTCCGTGACGTAGTCGTTCAGCCCCGTCTTGTCCGGCCGCGTGACGAGGACGATGCGGTCGATCCCGGCGCCGATCAGTTCGTCGACCACGATGTCCAGCGTCGGCCGGTCGCCGAGTGGCAGCAGCTCCTTCGGGATCGCACGCGTCAGGCGACCGAGTCGGGCGCCCCGGCCGGCAGCGGGGATGACGGCCGTCCGTACGGGTGGGACCGGGGTGACGGGATCAGGGAACTGGGCCACGAGCGAGCGCCTTCCTGGGACGGGAACGGGGAGGTCGACGGCGCCGACGGGGCAGGGCCGACCGGACGTCGGGGAACACGAGGGCGACGAGCAGCGCCGCCAGCGCTCCGAGGAGGCCGGGCAGGAGCACGGAGCCGATGGGATCAGCACCGACGCTGCCCCGGCCCGTGGCCGAGACGAGGACCGCGGCGCTCGTGGCCGCAGCTGCGGGGAGGACGGGGAGGCCGAGGTCGCGCACCCGCAGTCCGGAGCCCCGCGTCGCCACCAGGAAGGCCGGCACCACGAGACAGGTACAGGCGATCGCGTACGCCGCGGCCATGCCCGTCGGCCCCCAGACGGTGCCGAGCACGAGGGCACCGACGACGGCCGGCTGGGTGACCAGTGCCCAGCGGACCTGTCGCCCTGAACGGCCGCTGGCGATGAAGTACCAGACGGCAGCGAACCCGAGCGCCTGCGCTCCGCCCGCGACGACGAGGAACGGCAAGAGCGCGGCCGAGCCGAGCCACTCGACCCCGAACAGCAGGCGGACGATCGGGTCGGCGAGCACTCCGAGTACGGCGAGGACCGGCCAGGCCAGGAGCGTCACCGTGCCGACGAGTCGTCGGAACCGGTTGCGGAGCACGACGGCGTCGACGCCGACCATCGCCGGGATCGCGATGCGCTGGACAGCCGCCCCGATCTGGTCCAGTGGCAGGGTCATCAGCTGCATGGCCTGGACGTACAGGCCGGATGCCGCCGGACCGAAGAGCACGGCCACCAGCACGCGGTCACCCGCCCGCGCGACGAGCGAGACCACCTGGACCAACGACACGTCCCGCGCGAGCGCGGCCATGGTCCGGACCGATCGCCACGATGCCGCAACGCCGCGGGGAACCCGACGCAGGACGACGACGCCGACCGTGATGACGGCCCACACGGCCACCACCTGCGCCACCATCGCGACGGGCCCGGCGCCGGCGAGTGCGAGACCGATCGACACGACGGAACCGAGCACCACGGCGATCGACTCGACGAGTGCGACCCGCCCCATCTCGTGGTCGCGCACCATCGCAGCGATCGGGACGGCGACGAAGCCGGCGAGTGGGAAGGCCACCGCGACCGCGAGGAGCAGCCCACCGGAGGGCGAGGACGGCAACGCCCCGCGGACCAGGAGTCCAGCGACGGCGACGAGACCCCCCAGCAGGAGCCCCGTCGCGGCACTGGCGCGGTGGAGCGCGACGTGGACGTCCGCCGGATGGACACCGGAGCGGAGGACGACCGCGGCGAACCCACTGTTCCGTACCAGCTCGAGGACGACACCGAGCGCGAGGACCGCTGCGGCGAGACCGTAGGCGTCCGGCCCCAACACGCGGGCCACGACCACGTTCGAGACGATCTGCACGGAAGCCCGGAACGTGGTTCCGGCGATGCTGAACACCCCACTCCGAACCATCGTCACATATGCAGAATATCACGTGTCGGCAAACGACATCGATTCGCTTACACGGTTCATCGGAAGCAACAGTGCTCGCCACAACAACGCTGCCTAGCTTCTCCTCCGTCGGCCCCGCCGCGTGCTCTGCGCGGCCGGTGACCCCAGCCGGCCACCACCGAGGAGAACCATGTTCCTGACCTACCTCAGGCGCGAACTCACGAACCGCAAGAAGCAGACGGTCATCATCGCGATCGGGATGGCCCTGGCCATCGCCCTCGTGGTGATCGTGTCGTCGATCTCGGCTGGCGTGCAGGCAGCGCAGTCGAGCGTCCTGCAGTCCGTGTACGGCGTCGGCACCGACATCACCGTCACCAAGACCGCGACGGCGTCGACGAACGGCGGGCGTCCGAGCTTCGACTTCGGCAGCCAAGGCGACAGCGACGACGAGAGCGGTTCGACCGACCTGGCGCAGTCGCGGCTCGCGGTCGCGCGCGGCACGAGCACCCTGAACGCCGCGAACCTGTCCACGATCACGAGCACCGACGGCGTCAAGGCCGCTACGGGTGTCCTGACCCTCGAGAACAGCACGTTCTCCGGCCAGGTCCAGCAGCAGTCGACCGACAACAGCAGCACGGACAGCAGCAGCGACTCCAGCAGCGACAGCACCACCCAGCAGGGCCCGCCGAGCGGGGACACCGGCGGTGGCGGCGGGTTCGGCGGTGGGTCGTTCAGCGTCGACTCGTTCACGGTGACCGGCATCCCGGTGTCCGGCGCGACGGTCGGTCCGCTCACGAGCACCGAGCTCACGAAGGGGCGCACCTTCGCCGCGAAGGACGCGGGCAAGGACGTCGTCGTGCTCGATGCGTCGTACGCGAAGAGCGAGTCCAAGGCGGTCGGCGACACCGTCGACATCGGCGGCACCGACTTCACCGTCATCGGCATCGTCAGCTCCACCGGCTCGGCCTCGACCACGGGCTCGAACACCTACATCCCGCTCGACACCGCGCAAGCGCTGGCCGACCTCGACGGCAAGGTCACCTCGATCTACGTCTCCGCCGAGTCCTCGTCCGACGTCAGCACGATCAAGTCCGCTCTGCAGGCGAAGCTGACGAGCGCCACCGTCTCCACCGAGGCCGACCTGGCCTCGAGCGTGTCCGGGTCGCTCAGCACCGCGTCGAGCCTGGTCTCGAACCTCGGCAAGTGGCTGTCGATCGTGGTGCTCGCCGCGGCGTTCCTCATCGCGATCCTCTTCACGATCTCCGGCGTGACCCGCCGCACCCGCGAGTTCGGGACCCTCAAGGCGATCGGCTGGTCGAACGGCCGCATCACCCGACAGGTGGCCGGTGAGTCCCTGGTGCAGGGCCTGATCGGCGGCGTGCTCGGCGCCGCGGCCGGCCTGATCGGCATCCTCGTCGTGAACGTCATCAGTCCGACGATCTCAGCGAGCGCCTCGAGCACGACCGGCGGGGGTGCCGGTGGCGGTGGTGGCATGCCCGGCGGCGCAGCGACCGCGGCCGCGGGCAGCGGCACGACGGGCGGTGCGCCGGCCAGGGGCTTCGGCGGCGGCGCGAGCACCGCGTCGACGACCGACGTGGTCCTGCACGCCCCGGTGACCGTCGAGATCATCCTGCTGGCGATCGGCCTCGCGATCCTCGGCGGCCTCATCGCCGGCGCGCTCGGCGGCTGGCGTGCGAGCCGGCTCCGTCCGGCCGAGGCGCTCCGGAGCGTGGCCTGATGCCCGGCCGCACCGACACGACCGAACCGACGACAGGAGCAACCGTGACCAGCACCGACACCGCGACCGGCGAGGCGGAGGCGAGCCGTGCCTCCAGTCCGATGTACCGGCTGACGAACGTCAGCAAGACCTACAAGCAGAAGAACCGGACCGTCACCGCCCTGACGAACGTCCACCTGACGATCCCGCAGGGGCAACTCGTGGCCGTCCAGGGGCCGACCGGCGGCGGGAAGTCGACCCTGCTGCAGATGCTCGGAGCGCTCGACCGGCCGAGTGCCGGGTCGATCCACCTCGGTGGCGACCGCGACGTGGCGAAGCTCGGCGACGGCGCGCTGACCGACCTGCGGGCGACCGAGATCGGCTTCGTGTTCCAGAGCTTCAACCTGATCCCGACGCTGACGGCGCTCGAGAACGTCGAGACGGCGTTCGCGGGGTCGCTCGCGAACCGGTCGCGGAGCGAGGTCCGCGAGCGTGCGGTCGCCGCGCTCCGCGAGGTCGGTCTGGGTGAGCGGATGGAGCACCTGCCGGCCGAGCTGTCCGGCGGTCAGCAGCAGCGCGTGGCGATCGCCCGGGCGCTGGTGAAGAACCCGAGCGTGCTGCTCGCCGACGAGCCGACGGGTGCGCTCGACGAGTCGACCCGCGACGAGATCATGGCGCTCATCGAGAAGCAGTGGCGGGAGCGCGGCCTGACCGTCGTCATCGTCACGCACGACTCGTGGGTCGCGAAGCGTGCCGAGCGGCGCCTGCACATCAAGCAGGGGCAGGTCCGCGAGGTCTAGCGGGGCGGGCGCAGGCGCAGGCGCGCGGGCAGGCGCGGGGCGTCCGATCGCGTTTCGCGCTGAGCGACAGTCCACGCCTCCGGCGGAGCGTGGACTGTCGCTCAGCGCGTGAAGACGCCGCCGGGCCCCGCGACCGGTGCCGCTCCCGCTACCCCGCCACCGGGTAGTCGCAGTACGCGAACCACGTCGAGTCCGGGGCCCACGGCGGCACGTTGACCGTCCCCTGGCCGCCGTCGAGTGCCACCAGGGTCTCCGGCTGGACCGCGATCCTAGCGCCGCGGACGAGCGACCCCGGCAGCAGCCGGAGCTCGACGCGGTGGTCGGCCGGGTGGCCCTGCACGCCAGGTTCGTACGACAGGTAGAGCAGGTGTGCGGCGTCCGGGGACAGGTGCGGGAACCAGTTCACCCGGTCGTCGTTCGTCAGGCGGACGGGGCTGTCGTGCCCGGGCCAGCGCACGGCCAGCTGCGCGGTGCCGGGGGTGAACCGCTCGGTGTTCCAGAGCAGGATCCCGCCGGCCGGACTGATGGTGCAGCCGTCGTCGGGGTGCTCGTCCCGGGTGACGAACGTCGGCTCGCCGGTCTCCGGGTCGACCATCGCGACGTCGGTCGTCCAGACGCTGTCCTCGGACAGTTCCCCCACGATGGCGGCGAGCGCGCTGCCGTCGGGGGCGATGCCGTGCAGGTAGAACTTGCGCTTGGTGGGCAGGGCCGCTGCGACGTCGGTGATCCGGGTCGCGGGGCCGCCCTCGGGCAGCGGGACGCGGTAGAGCTCGCCGTCGCGGGCGCTCACCACGATGGAGCTGCCGGACGGGTCGAGCACGTGGTCGTTGTTGATCTCGTCGACGCCGTCCATCGGCACCGGCACGAGCGCCGTCTCGTCGAGCACGGTGCCGGTGCCACTGTCGGCCGACGGCAGTCGCAGCAGCCACAGGTCGCCGTCGCCGTTGAGCACCAGGGTCTCGGCGTCCAGGACGTTCGGCGCCTCGACGAGCACCGTGGCCGACTCGAACACGAGCCGCGAGGTGCGGGACTCGACGTCGTACACGTGCACGCGGCTGGTCTGTCCGGGCAGCAGCTGCCGCCCGCGGGTCTCGTCGCTCATGGTTCCATCCTGTCGGTCGTCGGGTGGTCGGGTGGTCGGGTCGGTAGGTCGTCGGGTGGGGAACGGCAAAACACCGGTGTTCGCGCTGCACACCCCGTCATGCGGGGGCGTCGAGCGTGAACACCGGTGTCTTGCGGAAGGGGTCTTGCGGAAGGGGGCCTCCGCCTACTTCACGGCACCCGCGGTCAGGCCGGCGACGAACTGGCGCTGGACCACGAGGAACGCGGCCACGACCGGGATCGACACGACGAGGGACGCCGCCATGACCTGGTTCCAGTACACGTTCGTCTGCGTCGAGTACTGCTGCAGACCGACCGCCAGGGTCGAGCCGAGGCCGTTCGTCATGACCGAGGCGAAGAGGACCTCACCCCAGGCCGTCATGAACGAGTAGATCCCGACCGCCACCAGACCCGGACGGGCCGACGGCAGGATGACCCGGAACAGCGCGCCCATCGGGCCCGAACCGTCGACCATCGCGGCCTCGTCGAGTTCGCGCGGGATGGTCTCGAAGTACCCGGCCAGCATCCAGATCGAGAACGGGAGCGTGAACGTCAGGTACGTGATGATCAGACCGAGCCACGACCCGACGAGCTGGATGCCCAGGGTGTTGCCGAGGTTCGTGAAGATCAGGAACAGCGGCAGCAGGAACAGCACGCCGGGGAACATCTGCGTGGAGAGCACCGCGGTGGTGAAGGTGCTCTTGCCCTTGAAGTTCCAGCGCGAGACACCGTAGGCGGCGAACGTCGCGATGATCAGCGAGAACACCGTCGCCACCGTGCAGACCACGAGCGAGTTGATGAAGTACCGACCGAGCGGCACCGTCGACCACATGTCGATGAACGGCTGGAAGGTGATCCGCGACGGGATCCACGTGAAGTTGTCCTGCACGTCGCCGAGGGGCTTGATGGCCGTGGTGATCATCACGTAGAGCGGCACGACCGTGAACAGCGTCAGGACGACCAGGGTGATGATCTTGAAGGACTTGGCGCCAGTTGTCTCACGCACGGACGGACCTCCGGTTGGTCACGGCGAGGTAGATGCCGGTGACGACGAGCAGGAAGAGCAGGAGCAGGACGCTCATCGCGGCACCGGAACCGAAGTTCCAGGTGATGAACGACGCGTTGTAGATGTGGAAGCTCAGCAGGTCCGCGGCGGGTGGCTGCGCGGTCGAGCCGAACAGCACGAACGGCGTGTTGAAGTCGTTGAACGTCCACAGGAACATCACGAGCACGAGCGTCACGTTGACGGGGCGGACCATCGGCAGGGTGATCGAGCGCCACTGGCGGAACGGCTTGGCGCCGTCGACCGAGGCGGCCTCGTACACGTCGTTCGGCACCGACTGCAGGCCGGCCATGAGCATCAGGAACGCGAACGGCCAGGTCTTCCAGATCGCCACGACGACGACGGCCACGAAGGCGTTGTTGCCGATGAGCCAGAACGGGGCGTTGCCGCCGAACAGCCCGAGTTGGTCGACGAGCAGGTGGTTCAGGGCCCCCGAGTCCCGCTGGAACATGAACTTCCAGGTGATGACGCCGGCGTACATCGGCAGCGCGTAGGGCACGAGGAACAGGGTGCGGAAGAGCCCGCGTCCGGCGAACGGCTTCTGCAGCGCGACGGCTGCGGCCATGCCGAAGGTCCAGGAGAGCCCGACCACGAGGACCGTGAAGGCGCACGTGATGAGGAACGAGTTGAGGACCCCGCGGCCGATCGCCTGGTCGAAGTCGACGACGACCTGGTAGTTCCGGAACCCGGCGAAGGGCGCGGCACCCCAGTTCGCGATGAAGTACTTGGTGAGCTGGATGAACGAGATCCAGATGCCGGTGAGCATCGGGACGATGTGGATGAGCAGCTCGAACAGGATGGCCGGCGCGACGAGCGCGTAGGGCAGCCAGTGGGTCTTGCGCTTGCGACCTGGCGGACGGCCCGACATCGTCGGGGCCTTCGTGTGCGTCAGGTCGATGCGCTCCGAGTCGGGCAGGACCGTCGTGGACATCTGGTGGGGCCTTTCGGCAGGAGGGGCGTGCAGGTGCGGTCCGCGCGGCCGTGGCAGCGGCCGGGAGGCGCGGGGTGCGTGGGGCGTGTGCCTCACGGCCGACGCGTGGTCGGCTCCGGGGCGTGTGCCTCACGGCCGACGGGTGGTCGGCCCTGGAACGTCAGGGGCGGAGGCCCGGGCGCGTCCGTCGGACGCGACCCGGGCCTCCAGGGTGGATCAACCGGCGGCCTGGGACACCTGGTCCTGGGCGGTCTGCAGGGCCGACTTGATGTCGGCCTCGGAGACCTTGGAACCGGTCGCGATCTTGGCGAACATGTCGTTCATCGCCTTGCCGACCGTGGACTCGAACTGGTCCTCGGCGGGCACCAGCGGGAGCGGCTTCGCCTTGTTGTTGTAGATGTCGAGGAACGTCTTCGTCTGCTCGTCCGTGACGGAGTCAGCAGCCTCGGCGAGCACCGGCAGGGCCGAGTACGGCTTGTCCAGCGTCGTCTGCGTGTCCATGCTCGTCATGTACTTGACGAACTTGAGCGCGCCGTCCTTGTTCTTCGTGTTCTTGAACACCGACAGGTTGATGCCGGCCGGGAACGACGCGATCTGCTCGCCACCGCTCGGGGCGGGCAGCGCCACGACGCCGTACTCGGACGACTTCATGCCGAGCGATTCGATGGTCGCGTTCGCGTTGTTCTGGTTGAGGATGAACGCGGCCTTCTTCTTCGCGAAGTCCGTGGTCGACTGCGTCGCGTTGTCGTACTGCGCGTTCGACGGGTTGGCGACCTTCGCGTCCTGCATGAGGTCGAGGTAGCGCTTGATGCCGTCGACGTTGGCCTTCGAGGTGAAGGTCGGCTTGCCGTCCTTGTCGAACCACTCGCCACCGTTCTGCGCCGAGTTGATGAACGCGAAGTGCGAGTTCTCGGTGTACGAACCGCCCGCGAGGCTGAAGCCGTAGGTGTCACCCTTGGTCAGCTTCTCGGCGGCCGAGACCATCTCCTCCCACGTGGTGGGCGGGGTGATGCCGGCGTCCGACAGCATCTTCTTGTTGTAGTACAGGCCGTACGCGAGGCCGTAGAGCGGGACGCTCGTGACCGTCTTGTCGGGCGCGCCACCGGTGGACAGGGCGACCTTGCCGAACTTGTCCTCGCCGCCGATCGCCTTCATCTCGGCGTCACCGAACTCCTGGAAGGCGCCGGTGGCCTGGAGCGAGGTCGCCCAGGTGTTGCCGATGTTGACGACGTCCGGGCCCTGGCCCGAGGTGACGGCGGTCTGGATCTTGTTCTGCAGGTCGTTCCAGCCGATGACCTGGAGGTCGACCTTGATCCCGGTCTCCTTGGTGAACTTCTTGAGGACGGGGGTCAGCACCTCCTTGTCGTTCTGCAGGGACGTGCCCTGGTTGGACGCCCAGTAGGTGAGCGTCTTGGAGTCGCCGGAGTCGCCGGACGATCCGGAGGAGCAGGCTGCGAGGCCGGACACGGTGAGTGCGGCGGCCGCGGTGATGGCCAGTGCGCGGATGGCAGTGCGCATGACTCTCTACTTTCTCGTCGTTGAGATGGTGCAGGGGATGGTGCAGAGGTGGAGCTGGTGCTGCGGATGGTGCTGGTCGGGTGCTGCTGTGGGTTGCGGGCAGCGCCCCGGCGGTCAGGCCAGGGTGCGTTCCGCGGGGTCCCAGCCCTCGGGGAGGGTCGGGGAGGGCGACACGGTGCTCTCGACGAGCACCGCCTCGCCACGTTCTGCCGCCTCGGCGATGGAGACCATCACGTCGAGGACGTGGAAGGCGAGCGCACCGGGGACGCGGTTCTCGTCGCCGGCCCGCAGCGAGCGGGCCAGGTCGACCACGCCGGTGCCACGCGAGTAGGTGGAGCCGACCGCGGGGATCGTCTCGGGCTCCTCGGAACCGAGGGCGTACAGCTCGGTGTCGCCGTCGAAGTTGTTCGGGTCCGGGAACACGACGGTGCCGGTCTCCCCAGCGATCTCCACGAAGCCGGTGCGGCCGCGGTCGGACTCGAACGAGAAGACGCTCTGCGCGCTCCCGCCGTTCTCGAACTCGATCAGCGCGGAGTGGTTCGTCGGGACGTCCACCGGGAACTCGGTGCCGGCCTTCGGCCCGGAGCCGATGGTGCGCGTGGCGCGGGACTTCGACGCCGTCGCCGTGACCTTCTTCACCGGTCCGAACGTCTGGACGAGGGTGGTGATGTAGTACGGGCCGATGTCGAACAGCGGACCGGCACCGTACGCGAAGAGGAACTCGGGGCTCGGGTGCCACGACTCGGGTCCGGGGCTCTGGAAGAGCGTCAGGCCGTTCAGGGGCGTCCCGATGCGGCCGTCGCGGATGGTGCGGAGCGCAGTCTGCAGGCCGGCGCCGAGGAACGTGTCCGGGGCGACGCTGACGGTCTTGCCCGCGGCGGCCGCGGCGTCGCGGAGCTCCGCGGCGCTGGCACGGTCGAGGGCGTAGGGCTTCTCGCCCCAGACGTGCTTGCCGGCGGCCAGGGCCTGCAGCGCGACCTCGACGTGGGCGGCCGGGATCGTCAGGTTCACGACGATCTCGATGTCGTCGTCGGCCAGGAGCTCCTCGACGGTGCCCGATCCGGGGACGCCCCACTTCTCGGCCTGGGCGGCGGCGCGCGGCAGGTCGATGTCGGCGATGAAGCGGACGGTCACGTCGGGGAAGACGGTGAGGTTCGACAGGTACTGGTCCGAGATGACCCCGGCGCCGATGACGCCGACGCCGACCGGGCCGGTGCGGGTGGTGCTGTCGGTGGCCGGTGCAGCGGCGGTCGTGGTGTCGGTCATGCGCGGGCCCCCTCGAGGAACGTGTAGGAGTCGGCGACGGCCTGGAAGACGTCACCCTCGTGGTCGTCGAGCTCGACGACGTGCAGTGCGTCGGGCGCCGCGGCGATGATGTCGCGGATCGGCATGATGCCGTTGCCGACGGCGACCTGCTGCTTGTCGTCGTGCGAGCCGTCGCCGTCCTTGACGTGCAGGAACTGGACCTTGTCGCCGTACTTGCCGATGACCGCGACCGGGTCGTCCCCGCCGACCTGCACCCAGTAGGTGTCGAGCTCGAGCACGACGTCGTCGGACAGGGCGTCGGCGAAGACCTCGTAGGCGCTGACGCCGTCGATGCGGTTCGAGAACTCGAACGCGTGGTTGTGGTAGCCGAGCACCAGACCGTGGTCGGCGGCGCGCGGGGCGAGGGCGCTGAGTTCGCGGGCGATCGCCTCGACGTCCTCGCGGGTGGTCCAGCGGGACTCGTCGATGTGCGGGTCGATGAGGGTCCCGAAGCCGAGGGTGGTGGAGGCGTGGAAGATGCGCTCGAGGTCCTGCTCGCCGGCGTCCAGCAGACGGGCGTGGCCGCTCGGGGCGGCGAGGCCGGCGTCGCGGAGGGCGGCGGCGAGTTCGTCGGCGTTGTCGACGAAGCCGAAGGCCTCGACGTTCGTGTAGCCGATGTCTGCGATGCGCTGCAGGGTGCCGGGCAGATCGGCACTGAGGGCATCGCGGACCGTGTAGAGCTGGACCGAGAGCGGTTGGGTCACCAGGGGTTCTCCTCGTCGAGATGGTGCGGTCGTCACTGACCGATCGTCACACTACGAGCACTTTTGTCGGCGGTCAAGCAGAAGTCCGAGGAATGTCGACGGACTTCATTGCGTGGCGCGAACGATGTGTGCTTCACTCCCCACATGGTCGACTTGAACCGGACGGCAGCGTCGCCTCCGGTCGGGACGAGCGAGCTCTTCCAGATCCTCCGCGACGGCGTGCCGCGCACCAGGGCCGAGCTCGCCGCCCTGACAGGACTCGCACGCTCCACCATCGGCGTGCGCCTCGACTCCCTGATCGACATCGGGCTGGTCGGCGCGGTGGACACCGCCGTCTCCACCGGCGGCCGTCCGCCCGCCCAGGTGGCGCTGAAGCCCCGCGCCCGCCTCGTGATCGCCGCCGACCTCGGCGCCTCGCACGGTCGCGTCGCCGTGACCGACCTGGTCGCGGCACCACTCGCCACCCGCGAGGCCCGGATCGACATCGCCGCCGGTCCGGTACCGACGCTGTCCTGGCTCGTCGAGACGATCGACGACCTGCTCGCCGAGGTCGGGCGCAGTCGGCAGGACGTCATCGCGATCGGCATCGGCGTCCCCGGACCGGTCGAGTTCTCCACCGGCCGCCCGGCCAACCCGCCGATCATGCCCGGTTGGGACGGCTTCGACGTGCCCTCGTGGCTCCGTCAGCACATCGCCGCCCACGTCCTGCTCGACAACGACGTCAACATCGCGGCCCTCGGCGAGCGGGAGCACGGCTGGCCGGACGTCGACCACCTGCTGTTCGTGAAGGTCGCCACCGGCATCGGGTCCGGCATCGTCTCCGAGGGCCGGCTGCAGCGCGGCGCCCAGGGCACCGCGGGTGACATCGGCCACGTGCGGGTCTCCCGCGCCGGCGACGTCCCCTGCCACTGCGGCAACACCGGCTGCCTGGAGGCCGTGGCCTCCGGTCCGGCGATCGCCCGCGCCCTCCGCGCGAAGGGGCACGACGTGCACACGGGTGCGGACGTGATCGACCTGGTGAACCGGTCCGACCTCGACGCGATCTACGCCGTGCGACAGGCCGGTCGGGACATCGGCGAGGTCCTGGCGACGTGCATCTCGCTCATCAACCCGTCCGTCATCGCACTCGGCGGATCGATCACACAGGCCGGTGAGCACCTGCTCGCCGGAGTCCGCGAGGTCGTCTACTCCCGCTCGATGCCCCTGGCCAGTGAGCACCTCGTCATCGTGCAGTCCCGCGCCGGGTCCCTCGCCGCGCTACAGGGCGCCGCGGCCCTCGCCATCGGCTACGCCCTCTCCCCCGCCGGGGTCGACGAACTGGTCGCCTTCGCCGAGGGCCGCGAACTGGTCTCCTGACGCACACCCGCGGTCGCGTGAGCGCGTCGGTTTCGGTCTTGCCGGTGGTCGGGGGGACAATCTTCGGGTGACGATCGTGCAGCCCACCCTGTGGGGCGACCTGGACCCCGGTCTGGAGGCGGATCCCGCCCCCGGTACGCCGGTCCCGGCTGCGCGTGATGCGTTCACCGCCCTGCGCGGCCACACCGAGCGCATCGTCGCGCACTCCTCGGACCGCGTCGCCTGGCTCCGCGCCCGCGCCATGGGCATCACCGCCACCGACGTCGCCCGGCTCGCCTCACTGCGCGCCGTCGAGGCCGTCGTCACCGAGAAGCGCTACGGCTCCCGGTTCTCCGGCAACGCGTTCACCGAGCACGGCAAGGACCGCGAACCGGTCATCGCCGCCTGGGTGGCCGCCACCCACGGCATCCAGCCCTCGGCGCACCTGTTCCACGCCGCCGCGAACCGCGCCCACCTCGCCACCCCGGACGGCGTCGGGGTCGACGAGTCGTCCCGCGTGGTGCTCGCCGAGATCAAGACCACCGGCAAGGCCTGGCGGAGCATCCCCCGGCACTACCTCCGGCAGATCTGGTGGCAGCAGTACGTGCTCGGTGCCGACCGCACCCTGTTCGTCTGGGAACGCCACGACGGGTTCGTGCCGGTCGCCGACGAACCCGAGTGCCGCTGGGTCGACCGCGACGACGACCAGATCCGCGGGCTGGTGCAGCTCGCCGACCTGGTGCTCGACAAGCTCCGCGGTTTCCGCTCCTAGACCTTCACCAGCCGCAGCCTGCTCATCCCGACGACGAGGATGCCGAGCAGCGTGATCGAGACCGCGATCCCGACCACGTAGATCGCGACGACGCCGTAGCCCTGCGCCGGATCGAGGAACGGGTACGGCACCCACCCGTCGGTCGCGCCGCGGACGAGCACCACGGTGGTCCAGACCGCCGGGTAGAGCAGGAACCACCACACGTGGCGGAGCAGCAGCCGTGCGCGGTCCGAGAACAGCAGCCAGTCGAGCACCGCGTACACCGGGATGATCTTGTGCACGATGTCGTTCGACCACGGCACCGAGGCCGACACGTTCGCGCCCGTGAGCAGCGTGTTGTAGACGATGCCCGTCGTCGCGATGTACACCGTCGCGGCGCCACGGAGCACCGAGACGGCGAGGTCCGCCCGCTTGCGACGAGCCGCGGCGACGAGCGTCACCGCGAGGGCCACGGCGATGATCAGGTTCGACTGGATGGTGAAGTAGCCGAAGAAGTTCCAGAACGAGTAGGTCGGGGTCTGCGAGCTCTCGAGCCACTGCGCCACGACCGCGACGACGATGGCGATGACGGCGATCAGTCGGAGCGAGTTCACGAGGGTGCGCACCCCACCACGTTATCGGGACACGCGCCCCACATGCGGAAAGGACCCGCACCGTTGCCGGTGCGGGTCCTTCCACGAGTCAGTGGACTCAGATGCTGTTGACGTCCAGCGGGATGCCGGGTCCGAAGGTCGTCGAGACGGCGCCCTTCATGACGTAACGGCCCTTCGAGGACGACGGCTTGAGGCGGTTGATCTCCTCGAGCGCGGTCGAGATGTTCTCGTCGAGCTGCTCCGGCGTGAACGAGGCCTTGCCGACGACGAAGTGCACGTTGGCGTGCTTGTCGACGCGGAATTCGATCTTGCCGCCCTTGATGTCGTTGACGGCCTGCGCCACGTTCGGGGTCACGGTGCCGGTCTTCGGGTTCGGCATGAGGCCACGCGGGCCGAGCACCTTACCGAGACGACCGACCTTGCCCATGAGCTCCGGGGTCGAGACGGCGGAGTCGAACGAGGTGTAGCCCTCGGCGACCTTCGCGATGAGCTCGTCGCCACCGACCTCGTCGGCACCGGCGGCGATGGCGGCCTCAGCAGCCGCACCCGTCGCGAACACGATGACGCGGGCGGTCTTGCCCGTGCCGTGCGGCAGGATGACCGTGCCGCGGACCATCTGGTCGGCCTTGCGGGGGTCCACGCCGAGCTTCAGCGCGACCTCGACCGTGGAGTCGGTCTTCGAGGAACCGGTCTCCTTGGCCAGGGCGACGGCCTCGGTCGGGGTGTAGAACTTGTCGGCCTCGATCTTCGCGGCCGCGGCCTGGTAGGCCTTGGACTTCTTCGCCATGGTGGTCTCCTTGCGAGATACGTGGTTGGCGAGCCGGCGAGGCTCTCCCACGGAAAGGTGTCTGGTGGTGGGCCGGAGCCCGATCGGTGCTTAGGCCTCGACCGTGATGCCCATCGAGCGTGCGGTGCCGGCGATGATCTTCGCGGCCTGCTCGATGTCGTTGGCGTTCAGGTCGGCCTGCTTGGTCTCGGCGATCTGACGGACCTGGTCCATCGAGATCTTCGCGACCTTGACCGTGTGCGGGGTCGAGGACCCCTTCTGCACACCAGCAGCCTTCTTGATGAGCTCAGCGGCCGGCGGGGTCTTCAGGACGAACGTGAACGAACGGTCCTCGTAGACGGTGATCTCGACCGGCACGACGTTGCCACGCTGCGACTCGGTCGCCGCGTTGTACGCCTTGCAGAACTCCATGATGTTGACGCCGTGCTGACCGAGCGCCGGACCGATCGGGGGGGCCGGGTTGGCGGCTCCCGCGTTGATCTGCAGCTTGATCAGGCCCGTGACCTTCTTCTTCGGTGCCATGACTTGTCTTCCTCCTGGAATCGAACACACGGGGATCCGTGCACTCTCCCGCTGGTCCGGCCGTTCCGGACAGCGGTGAAGGCCCGCTCGCACGAGGCGCGCGGGCCCAAACCCGTTCAGTGTAGTCGATCTCGGTGATCGCTACAGCTGGGTGGTCGTTAGAGCTTGGTGACCTGGTCGAAGCTGAGCTCGACCGGGGTCTCGCGCTCGAACAGCGAGACGAGGACGGTGAGCTTGCCGCTCTCCGGCTTGATCTCGGAGATCGAACCCGGCAGGCCCGCGAACGAGCCTTCCTTGATGGTGATCGTCTCGCCGATCTCGAAGTCGACCTCGGCTGCGGGCTGTGCCTGCAGGCCGCTGCCCTTCGCGCCGCCCTTGGTCGGGGCGGCCTCGGCGACCTGGACCAGGGACTTGAGCATGCCGAACGCCTCGTCGAAACGGAGCGGCGTCGGGTTGTGCGCGTTGCCGACGAAGCCGGTGACGCCCGGGGTGTGCCGGACGACGGACCACGAGTCCTCGTTGAGGTCCATGCGGACGAGCACGTACGAGGGGATCCGGACGCGGGTGACCAGCTTGCGCTGCCCGTTCTTGATCTCGACGACGTCCTCCATCGGGACCTCGACCTGGTAGATGTAGTCCTCCATCGACATCGAGACCATGCGGTTCTCGATGTTCGACTTCACGCGGCGCTCGAAGCCCGCGTAGGAGTGGATGACGTACCACTTGCCCGGCTTCATCCGCAGCTCGGCTTTGAAGGCCTCGTACGGGTCGACCTCGGCGGGCTCCTCGTCCTCGTCCTCGGCGTCGAGTGCCTCGTCCGCTGCGAGCGTCTCGTTCGCCTCGGCGGCGGTCTCGGACTCGAGTTCGACTTCTTCCTCGTCCTCGACTGCCTCGACGGCGGCCTCGGCCTCGTCGGTGGAGTCGATCTCGAGGGCGTCGTCCACGACGGCGTCAGCCTCGGGGTCGCGGGCTTCCTGCAGGGCCGTCAGTGCTTCGTCGAGGCCGGCGTCGACGGTGCCGTCGTCGGGCTCGGAGCTGAGGCCGAGGGACTCGTCGTCGTCGCCCTCGATCGAGATCGCACGCTCTTCAGCGGACTCGACGGAGCGTCCTTCGCCGGTCTCGACGTCGCCTTCCTGGTTCTCCTCGACCTCGGAGGACTGCTCGGCAGCCGTCGCGAGGTCGATGTCATCGCGGGAGTTGTCAGACACAGTCGATTCTTTCCGTTCGGTGGTTCGGGTCGGGGTGGCGTTCGTTCATGGTCACGAGCGACGCCGTCACGATCGACGCCGTCTCGGGCGACCGTACTCCTCGGAACGACCGCACACGGCAGTCGACGTCGGGGTCAGGCCGTGGGCCCGTTGCCGAAGACGTACCCGACGCCGAGACCGAACACGAAGTCGAGGATCGACACCAGGATCATCATGACGACGACGAACACGAGCACGACGCCCGTGTAGCTGAAGAGTTCCTTGCGGGTCGGCGTCACGACCTTGCGCAGTTCGCCGATCACCTGGCGGATGAAGAGCACGATGGCAGCGATGGGCCCGCGGCGCTCGGCCCGGTCCTGCTTCGCCTTGGCGACGACGTCGTCCGCCGTCGTCTCCATGTCTTTGCTCGCCAACTTCTACCCTTCCAGAGTTGCAGGGCGGACAGGACTCGAACCTGCAACCTGCGGTTTTGGAGACCGCTGCTCTACCAATTGAGCCACCGCCCTTCGGACACGGTTCGTCACCGATCCGCGTTCCGGTGGACGAGTCTACGGGAGTCCGTCACACGGTGTCCACTTGGCCCCTTCCACGGCGTGCCGCGCCGGTAGGCTGGGCCCGTGAGCACCGCAGCCCCAGGCCCCGAGTCCACCGCCCACGTGTCCGTCGACACCCTCGCCACCGCGCCGGCCGATCGTCCGCGCATCGCGTCCCGCATCGCGGCCATCGCCGAGTCCGCGACGCTCAAGGTCGACGCGAAGGCCAAGGCACTCAAGGCCACCGGCCGTCCGGTGATCTCGTTCGCCGCCGGCGAGCCCGACTTCGCGACCCCGCAGCACGTGGTCGACGCGGCCGTCGCTGCCGCGCAGGACCCGAAGAACCACCGCTACACGCCCGCGACCGGCCTGCCCGAACTCAAGCAGGCGATCGCCGACAAGACCGCCCGGGTGTCCGGCGTCACCGTCGAGCCGTCGCAGGTCATCGTCACGAACGGTGGCAAGCAGGCGGTCTACCAGGCGTTCCAGACCATCGTCGACGCCGGTGACGAGGTCCTGTTGCCCGCGCCGTACTGGACCACCTACCCCGAGGCCATCCGGTTGGCCGGCGGCGAGCCCGTCGAGGTCTTCGCCGGCAGCGACCAGGACTACCTGGTGACGGTCGAGCAGCTCGAGGCCGCCCGCACCCCGGCGACCAAGGCGCTGCTGTTCTGCTCGCCGTCGAACCCCACGGGCGCCGTCTACTCCGCCGCGCAGACCCGGGCCATCGGCGAGTGGGCGCTCGAGCACGGCATCTGGGTGATCAGCGACGAGATCTACCAGGACCTGGTCTACGACGGCGTCCGGTTCGCCGGCATCCTGGCCGAGGTCCCTGCCCTCGCCGACACCACGATCCTGGTGAACGGCGTCGCGAAGACCTACGCGATGACCGGCTGGCGCGTCGGGTGGTTCATCGGCCCGGCCGACGCCGTCAAGGCCGCGTCGAACCTGCAGTCGCACCTGTCGTCGAACGTCTCGAACGTGTCGCAGCGCGCCGCGATCGCCGCCCTCACCGGTCCGCAGGAGCCCGTCGCCGCCATGCGCGAGGCCTTCGACCGCCGGCGGAAGGCCATCGTCGACGGCCTCAACGCGATCCCGGGCTTCCGCACGCCGACCCCGCAGGGCGCCTTCTACGTCTACCCGGACGTCACCGCACTGCTCGGTCGCGAGTGGGCCGGCACCACCCCGACGACCACGCTCGAGCTGGCAGACCTGATCCTCGAGCACGCCGAGGTCGCGGTCGTGCCGGGTGAGGCCTTCGGCCCCTCCGGCTACCTGCGCCTGTCGTACGCGCTGGGCGACGACGACATCGCCGAGGGCGTCGCCCGACTGGCGAAGTTCTTCGCGTAGACGCTGCGCCCACCACACCCCGCGGAACGCAGAACGGGCCGCCTCGTCGAGGTGGCCCGTTCTGCGTGCCGGGAGGCCCGTGGTGCGTCGTGCTCGTCCGTCCCGTCGTGCGGACGATCAGCCGAGCAGGTCCCCCACCACGACGGGTTCCGGGACGAGCGAGACACCGAAGCGGTTCAGGACGGTCACCTGCACGAACCGTGCGAGCTCGGCCACCTGCGCCGCAGTGGCACCGCCGCGGTTCGTGAGCGCGAGGGTGTGCTTGGACGAGATCGCCGCGCGGGAGCCCGGCACCGCGTACCCGCGGTGCACGCCGGCGTGCTCGATGAGCCACGCCGCACTGAGCTTGACGTCGTCGCCCGCGGGCCACCGGGGCGCGTCCGCCGGCAGGGTCTCGGCGAACGCCGGCGAGACGATGGGGTTCGTGAAGAACGACCCGGCGCTCCAGGTGTCGTGGTCGTCCCCGTCGAGCACCATGCCCTTCGAGCCACGCAACCGCAGGACCTCGTCGCGGACGGTCGTGGGCGGCACGAGCGCACCGAGCTCGACCCCCAGGGAACCGGCGAGCTGCGCGTACTGCACGGGCACACCGCGCTCCCCCGCGAGCCCGAGTCGGAACTCGACCGTCAGCACGACACCGCGCCGACCGTGCTTGAGGGTCGACGTGCGGTAGCCGAGCGCCAGCTCGGCTGCCGGGAGCCACGCGCGCTCCCCCGTGGCTGCATCGAGGAACTCGACGCGGGTGAGCACGTCGGCGAGTTCGACCCCGTAGGCGCCGATGTTCTGCACCGGGGACGCACCGACGGTGCCCGGGATGCCGCTGAGGGCCTCCAGGCCGGTCCAGCCGTTCGCGACGGTCGTGGCGACGAACGGGTCCCACGGTTCCCCCGCGGCGACGCGGACGGTGACGCCGTCGGCGTCGCGGTCGGCGTCGACGCCCGTCGTCCGGACCAGCACGACGGTGCCGTCGAAGCCCTGGTCGGCGACCAGCAGGTTGCTGCCGCCGCCGAGGACGAGCCACTCGTGGTCGTCGAAGGCGTCGAGTGCGTGGGCGACGAGCTCGTCGGTCGTCTCGGCCGTGAGCAGCCGGGTGGCGGCCCCGCCGACGCGGAGCGTCGTCAGGTCGGCCAGCACCGGCTCGGACACGGTCAGCGGAACACCACCGTGACCTGCGCCTTGCCGAGCACGGTCTGCCCGGCGGCGGTCACGGTGAGGTCGATGCGCTTCGGCCGGCCGTCCTCGTCGACGGTGCCGACCTTCGCGACGATGCCGACGGTGGCACCCTGCTCCGGGTCGACGACGACGGGGCGCGTGAAGCGGACGCCGTAGCCCGCGACCCAGCCGCTGTCGCCGAGCCACTCGGCGACCGGCTGCACGGCGATGCCCATCGTGAGCATGCCGTGGGCGAGGACACCGGGCAGGCCGACCGAGGCGGCGACGTCGTCGCGGTAGTGGATCGGGTTGAAGTCGCCCGAGGCGCCGGCGTACCGGACGAGCGAGTCGCGCGTGATGTGCACGTCGCGCTCGGCGACGACGGTGCCGACCTCGAGCGCGGTGGCGGGTGCGGCGGTCATGCGTCGTCTCCTCGGACCACGAGGGTGGAGGTCGCCGTGACGACGTGCTCCCCCTCGGCGTCGTTCATGGTGCTCTGGGCGGTGACCATCGCGTTGCCGCCGAGGGTCTTCACGCTGGTGACCGTCAGGGTGGCGGTGAGCTCGTCACCGGCGACGATCGGCCGGTCGTAGGTGAAGGACTGCTCGCCGTGGACGACGCGGGAGAAGTCGATGCCGGCGTCGGGCTCGTTCAGGAGCTGCGCGAGCGTGGCCTCCTGCACGACGACGGCGAACGTCGGGGGTGCGACCACGTCGGCGTACCCGGCGGCACGTGCGGCGTCCGGATCGTGGTGGACGGGGTTGGTCGCGAAGACCGCATGCGAGAACTCGCGCACCTTCTCGCGGCCGACCAGGTAGGGCTGGGCCGGCGGGAACGTCCTGCCGACGAGCTCGGGGTTCACTGACACCACGGCAGTCTACCGAGGCCCGTCCGGGGGCCTGTGATCCATGAGAACGCATCAGCTAGACTGTCTGAGACCGATTCGGGGGAATCGGGGCGTGCCGTGCGGCACGGGTTCGTTCGGGACGGGGAGGGCCGATGGACACCACGACGGAGTTCGCCGTGCACACGGGAGACCGGTGCACCGCCATGGAGGTCGCGGCCGCTGCGCTGCGCCGCACGGGCCACCACGTCGAGTCGACGGGTGGCACGATGACCGCGACGGCGGGCAGCCGGACGCTCACGATCCTGCTCGGTGCGCTCGTGCAGCCAGCCCGGGAGTACCGCCGGTACGAGCTGTCGACCGTCGTGGACGGTGCCACCACCACGATCACCCTGCGCCGGGCCGGGCACGGCACGGCCGTGTCGGGCGGCAGCATCGGGGCGAACCGGCGACGGGCCGCCTGGCAGCAGGTCACCGCCGCGGTCGAGGACGCGTTCCGTGCGGCCGGGGTGCTCGCGACGCGGACGGACACCGGCTCCCACCGCACGCAGTAGGCCGCCGGACGGCCTACGGCGGGTGGCCGCGCGGCGCACCGCCACGGGAGCGGTCACCGGGGACCCGGCCAGCCATCTAGGTTGGGCCCGGGGCCCCGGAAAGGAACCGCCATGAGCATGGAGAGCGCAGCCTGGAGCTCGCTGTACAAGATCTCGTCCGCGCAGGGCGGCAAGCACGGGTTCTCCCGTGCGTCCGTCCGGCGGATCCTGACGTTCGCGGTGCCGTACCGGGCGAAGCTGCTGGTCTTCATCGGCCTGTCCGTCGTCGGCGCCTTCCTCGCGGTCGCGACGCCGGTCCTCGCCGGTCAGGTGGTCGACGTCATCGTCGCCCGCGGTGAGGTCGCGACGATCGTCCGGTTGGCCGTGGTCATCGCCCTGGTGGCCGTGGCCGACGCCGCCGTGTCGCTGACGACGCGGTGGTACTCGGCGCGGATCGGCGAGGGCGTGATCCTGGACCTCCGGACGGCCGTCTTCGACCACGTGCAGAAGATGCCCATCGCGTTCTTCACCCGCACCCGGACCGGTGCGCTCGTGAGCCGCCTCAACAACGACGTGATCGGCGCCCAGCAGGCCTTCAGCGGCACGCTGTCCGGCGTGGTCACGAACCTCGTGGCGCTGGTCCTCACCCTGATCGTCATGCTCAGCACCTCGTGGCTCGTGACGGTGCTCGCCGTCGTCATGCTCCCGGTGTTCCTGGTCCCCGCGCGCCGGATGGGCAGCCGCCTCGCCGCACTGCGTCGCGAGGCCGCCGACCACAACTCCGCGATGAGCACCCAGATGACCGAGCGCTTCTCGGCACCCGGCGCCACCCTCGTCAAGCTGTTCGGCCGACCCGACGAAGAGGCCGAGGAGTTCCGCGTGCGCGCCGCCCGGGTCCGTGACATCGGTGTCCGGACCGCGATGCTCCAGTTCGTCTTCTTCACCGCGCTCATGCTCGTCTCCGCGCTCGCCCTCGCGCTGGTCTACGGGCTCGGCGGCTTCCTCGCGCTCGCCGGCCGGCTGGACACCGGCGAGGTCGTCACCCTGGCGCTCCTGCTCACCCGGCTCTACGCCCCGCTGACGAGCCTGGCGAACGCCCGGGTCGAGATCATGAGCGCCGTGGTCAGCTTCGAGCGCGTCTTCGAGGTGCTCGACCTCGAACCACTCATCCAGGAGCAGCCGGACGCGGTCACCATCGCCGACGGCCCCGTCTCCGTCGAGTTCGACGACGTCCGGTTCGCCTACCCGTCCGCCGACAAGGTGTCCCTCGCCTCGCTCGAGGAGGTCGCGACGCTCGACACCCGCGGCGGCGAGGAGGTGCTGCACGGGCTGTCCTTCCGGATCGAACCGGGGCAGACCGTCGCCCTGGTCGGCTCGTCCGGAGCCGGCAAGTCCACGGTCGCGCAGCTGCTCTCGCGCCTGTACGACGTCGACAGCGGCGCCGTGCGTCTGGCCGGGACGGACGTCCGCGACGTCACGTTCGCCTCGATGCGGCACACCCTCGGCATGGTGACGCAGGACGGCCACCTGTTCCACGAGACCATCCGCTCCAACCTGCGGTTCGCCCGGCCCGAGGCGTCCGACGACGAGGTGTGGGACGCGGTCCGCCGCGCACGGCTCGAGCCGCTGATCCGGTCCCTCCCCGACCAGCTGGACACCATGGTGGGTGAACGCGGCTACCGGCTCTCCGGGGGCGAGCGCCAGCGGATGACGATCGCCCGGCTCCTGCTCGCCCAGCCGCGCGTCGTCATCCTCGACGAGGCGACGGCGGCGCTCGACTCGACGTCCGAGGCAGCGGTGCAGGCAGCACTCGGCGAGGCGCTCGAGGGACGGACGGCGATGGTGATCGCGCACCGGCTCTCCACGATCCGCAGCGCGGACGTGATCCTGGTCGTCGAGGACGGCTCGATCGTGGAGCGGGGCACGCACGACGAACTGCTGGCCGCGGGTGGCCGGTACGAGGAGCTGCACCGCACCCAGTTCGCCGCGCAGGAGAACGTCGCGGCCGACGTGCCGGCGGCGGACTGAACGCGCGGTGGGTGGGCCCCAGTAATCGAAGTGGGGCCGGCAACAGAGAAGGCCCCCTGACCCAGGGCATCCTGGACGAGAGGGCCTTGCGTGTAGCGAGGGCGGGACTTGAACCCGCGACCCCACGATTATGAGTCGTGTGCTCTAACCAACTGAGCTACCCCGCCAGAGATCCGGAGCGGCACGCGCACCGGGTCGGAGCCCCGAGTCAGGATTGAACTGACGACCCCCTCCTTACCATGGAGGTGCTCTACCACTGAGCTATCGGGGCGATGTACCGCGAGCGGCACCACACGAGGATAGCAGACCTCCGACGCTGCTCCGGAACCGGGCGAGACGCCCGGGCGTGCCGCGTCGTGGGCCGCTAGTTCGCGTTGGTCTTGAGCCACGCCAGCGGGTCCACCGGGACCCCGTCGACGTGCACCTCGAGGTGCAGGTGCGGGCCCGTGGAGTTGCCCGTGCTGCCGACGAGGCCGAGGATGTCGCCGACCTCGACGTGCTGGCCGGTGACCACCTTGAAGGAGTTGTCCTCCATGTGGCCGTAGACGCTGACGAACTGCTTGCCGTCGACGTCGTGCTCGACCCAGACGTCGTTGCCGAAGCCGCCGTCGTTCGCCTGCACCTTGATGACGGTCCCGGCCGCGATGACGCCGATCGGGGTGCCCTCGCCCGGGGCGAAGTCGACGCCCATGTGGTTCGTCGAGCAGAACGAGCACCCGGCGACCTGGCGTCCGCCGAAGCCCGAGGTGATCGGGACACCGGTCAGGAACGGCCACTGGATCGTGCCGGTCGGGTCGTTCGTGAAGCTGGAGGAGTCGACGTTCGCGTACTGCGTGGCGTCCGAGACCGTGAACTGGTCACGGGCGGTCGACCCGTCAGCAGCGGCACCGACCTGCATCGACTGGGTGGCACCCGAGCTGGCACGGGCCGCGGTCGAGCCGGACTCGGGCACCCAGAGCGCCTGGGCCGGCAGCGAGGTCGACACGACCAGGCCGGCCGCGAAGAGCAGGGCGCCGACCGCGGTCACACGAGAGGCCGACCGGCGGAACGACGCACCACGCTTCGGGGCCGGTGCGCTGGCTGGGGTGCTCGACCGGATGTGGCGGGTCGCGCGGTCGACCGGGGCCTTCGGCGCCGGACGGCTGGTGCGACGACGCGACGCGGGGATCTGCCCGGCGACCCGACGCGGCTGCGACACCGAAGGAGCGGGAGCAGCAGGCTGCGCGGGCACGACGGGCGAAGTGGGGGCCGGCGGCGTCACGATGCGGGAGGCCGGACGCACGGGTGACGCCGGTGCGAGGTCGATCGGCGACACGGGGGCCGCGGGGGTTCCCGGCGTGACCGCACCGATCACGTCGTCGAAGCTCGGACCCGCCGAGCCCTGCGCCTCCTGCACCACGACCGTGCCCTTCGCCGCTGCTCGTTCCGCCTCGATCCGAGCGCGTCGGGTCTGATGGACGACCGGGGTGGCGGCGTCGACGGAACCGTCGGTGGGAGCGGACGACAGAGGAGTACGGGGCATGCGTGCGGTGGCGATCCTGATCGGAGAAGGGCTCACTCGTTGGTAACGAGCAGGTAACGGGACCTGAGCACGCTAGCAGGAGACGTCGCAGGTCGCCAGTCGTGGTGATGTCCTCACGGCACCCCCAGACCTGGGGTTCGGCGCGTCCTCAGGCCCGCACGGCTCCGAGTGCACCGGCCTCGAGCCCACGCACCAGGGCCTCGAGCTCGTCGGCGACGGCGGGGCTCGCGAACAGGAAGGAGCGGGTCCCCCCGGCCTCCCAGATGCGGATCGCCGCGCCGGCCTCCTGGGCGACGAGGGCGCCACCGGCCATGTCCCACGGGTTGATCCCGCGCTCGTAGTACGCGTCCACCACGCCCGCCCCGACGGCGCAGCAGTCGAGCGACGCCGCTCCCCCGCGGCGGATGTCCCGCACCTCGCCGATGAGTCCGGCGAGCACCGCGACCTGCTCGCGGCGACGGTCGGCCGTGTACCCGAACCCGGTGGCGACGAGCGTCTCGGCGAGCGAACCGGGCGCGGCGACGGACAACGGTTCCCCGTCACGGGTCGCACCCTGGCCGACCGCCGCCCGGAAGACGGTGCCCGTCGCCGGCGCCACGACGACGCCCGCGATCGGCTCCCAGGTCATCGGGTCGGGTGCTCCGCGCACGACGCCGATGCTCACGCCGTAGTCGGCGCTGCCGTACAGGTAGTTGACCGTGCCGTCGATCGGGTCCACCACCCACGTGATGCCCGAGGCGCCGGAGGCCGACCCGGACTCCTCGCCGTGGAAGGCGTCGTCCGGTCGGGCCTCGGCGATGCGGGCGCGGATGCGTGCCTCGACCTCACGGTCGGCGGCCGTGACCACGTCGACGATGCTCGACTTCCGGTCCGCGACCTCGACCCCCTCGGCGCGGCGCCGTGCGGCCAGCGCCGCTGCGTCACGGGCGATCGACTCGGCGAGGTCGGCGAACTGGGACGGGGTGAGGTCGGATGCCATGCACCCATCCTCCCGGAAACACCATCGGCCCCGTCCGCAGTGGACGGGGCCGATCAGATGGTGGCAAGTGAGGGATTCGAACCCCCGAAGGCTACGCCGGCTGATTTACAGTCAGATCCCTTTGGCCGCTTGGGTAACTTGCCATGCGCACCCAGCCGGTGTGATCACCAACCGAAGGCGCGCACAAAAGCATAGCGGATGGCTGACGGTGGTCGTGACCACCGGGAGCCGATCCGCGCGACCGGAACCGGGCCTCCCGTCCGCCGTTAGGCTGTTCCGTATGGCAGACAGTTCCTTCGACGTGGTCAGCAAGGTCGACAAGATGGAGGCGGAGAACGCCCTCAACCAGGCGGCCAAGGAGATCGAGCAGCGCTACGACTTCAAGGGCGCCGACGCCTCGGTCGCGTTCAGCGGCGAGGACGTCCTCATCAAGGCGAACTCGGAAGAGCGCGCCAAGGCCGTCCTCGACGTGCTGCAGAGCAAGGCGATCAAGCGGAACATCAGCCTGAAGAGCCTCGACGCCGGCGACCCGTACCCCTCGGGCAAGGAGTACCGCATCGAGGTGAAGTTCAAGAACGGCATCGAGCAGGACGTGGCGAAGAAGATCGGCGCGTTCCTGCGGGCCAACGCCCCGAAGACGGTGAAGAGCCAGATCCAGGGCGACGAACTCCGCGTCTCGTCGAAGAGCCGTGACGACCTGCAGAACACGATCCAGCTCCTCAAGGGTGAAGAGTTCGACGTCCCGTTGCAGTTCATCAACTTCCGCTGACCAGCGGCCCCTGCGAACGACACCCGACACCGGCACCCCGTGGAGCACTGGCTCAGCGTCGTCATCACCGTCCTGCTCGTCCTGCTGGACCTGGCGATCCGCGTCTTCTCGATCATCTACGTCCCGATCAACCGGAAGCCGCAGACCGCGACGGCGTGGCTGCTCGCGATCTTCCTCATCCCCTACATCGGCTTCATCGTCTTCCTGGTCATCGGGTCGACGAAGCTCCCCCGCGCCCGTCGCGAGAAGCAGACCGAGATCAACGCGTACATCCTCGAGCAGACCGAGGGCATCGAGCGGGTCCGCCGTGACCACCCTTGGCCCGCGTGGCTCGAGAGCGTCACGCGGCTGAACCGCGAACTCGGTGCGATGCCGTTGGTCGGTGGCAACTCCGCGGAGCTCTACCCCGACTCCGAGGAGTCCATCGCCGAGATGACCCGGGCGATCGACCAGTCCCGCCGGTTCGTGCACGTCGAGTTCTACATCGCGACGCTCGACGACACCACGCGCCCGTTCTTCGAGGCGCTCGCGCGGGCGCAGGCACGTGGCGTCACCGTGCGGTTCCTGCTCGACCACTGGGCGAGCCGCGGCTACCCGGGCTACAAGGACACCCTGGCGTTCATGGACCAGGCGGGCATCGAGTGGCACCTGATGCTGCCCCTCCTGCCGTTGCAGGGCAAGTTCCAGCGCCCCGACCTCCGCAACCACCGGAAGATCATGGTGATCGACGGCTCGGTCGCGTTCACCGGCTCGCAGAACCTGATCGACGCGTCGTACGACATCAAGTCCCACATCGAGAAGGGCATGGTCTACAAGGACCTGTTCGCCCGGTTCGAGGGACCGGTCGTCGCCGGGCTCAACGCCCTGTTCGTCACCGACTGGTACAGCGAGACCGACGAGCTGCTGCTGCGTGAGAGCGACCCCGTCCAGCGGGCCGACCGCGGCGACGCGCTCGACTGCCAGGTGGTGCCGTCCGGCCCGGGCTTCGACGGCGAGAACAACCTGCGCCTGTTCAACGCGCTGCTCTACTCGGCGCAGCAGAAGGTGTCGATCACGTCGCCGTACTTCGTGCCGGACGACTCGATGCTCTACGCCATCACCACGACCGCCCAACGCGGGGTCGACGTCGAGCTGTTCGTCGGCGAGATGGGCGACCACGCCATGACCTGGCACGCGCAGCGCTCCTACTACGAGGAACTCCTGCGAGCCGGCGTGCGGATCTGGCTGTACCGCGCGCCGACGATCCTGCACGCCAAGCACTTCACGATCGACGACGAGGTGTCGGTGATCGGGTCGAGCAACATGGACATGCGCTCGTTCAGCCTGAACCTCGAGGTCTCCGTGATGGTGCGCGGTCACCGCTTCGTCGACGCCCTGCGCGAGGTGCAGGACTCCTACAAGGAGCACAGCTTCGAGCTCACGCTCGACGCGTGGGTCGACCGTCCGCGACGTTCCAAGGTGCTCGACAACGTCGCGCGGCTCACGGCGGCGCTGCAGTAGCCGTCGCTGTCGCACCGTCGCACCGTCGCGCCGTCGCGCCGTCGCACCGTCGCACCGTCGCGCACGGTGCGTCGTCCTCCATCCGGTGCGACCTTGGCCGCACCGTGCGTCGCGACAGCGGGGCACCCGGCGAGCAAGCCCGCGGCGAACCGACAACCCTGCACCGTGCGGTGAGCGTTCCGCGGCTCACGGCGGCGCTGCAGTAGCCGCCTGGAGGCCCGGTGCGGGTCCGCCAGGTGCGCTCAGCGCATCGGGACGAGGGACGCCAGGGCCCCGACCACCCGCTCGAGCGGGCCGCGACCGAGGAACCGCCGCCACAGCATCGCGAACACCACCGAGCCGAGGGCGAACCAGCCCCAGGCCTCGGCCGATTCGGGGTAGGTCGGCAGCATCGCGATGACCACGAGGTGCCCCGAGTACACCGTCAGCGGCATCGACCCCACGGCCGCCAGAGGGAACGCGATCCGCTCGGCGACGCGCCCGCGGTCGTCGAACACGAGCAGGCAGAGGGCGATCACCGCGACCGCCACCCCGGCCGTCCCCACCACGTCGACGACCGACGACGAGTGGTCGCGCGGGGACAGGAACAGCTGCGCGAAGGCCTGGCCGGGGGTCGAGGCCTCGCCCGCGTACGGGACCCCGGGGAACGCCAGGGCCGCATCGTCGGGCAGCGGGGCGAGGACCGACCCGGCGACGTACGCGGTGGCGGCGACCAGTGTGCCGGACGCCAGGACCAGGATCTGCCGGCCACGGTCCTCCAGGCCGGCCCGGGCGACCGCGAGCCCCACCAGGACGTACGCCAGGAAGGTGACCACGGGGTAGACCAGGCCGAGCTGGACGCCGATCATGCCGGCGTCCGCGTAGGCCGGCGCGATCGTCAGCGCGGCGAGCGGCGACAGCACCGCGCAGAGCGCGGCGATGCCGAGCAGCGCCGCCGGGCGGACGCGGAGCACCGGGACCACGAGCAGGAACAGCACCCCGTAGGTCGGCAGGATCACGTACACGGGGGTGTCGAGCGCCATCAGGGCGAACCCGATGACGACGACCACGACGGCTCGCGATCCGCGCCGTCGTGGTCGTCGTCAGCGGGTTCGCCCTGATGGCGCTCGACACCCCCGCGTACGTGAGCCTGCCGACCTACGG